>JAKPKE010000034.1 GCA_029553855.1 Bacillota bacterium
TCCGGCAACGGAAAGATATGATCAGGGAACTCTTAACATGATAAAACCGTTTGACACGGAAAACAGCATACCTTACAAGCCGGAATATGTTGCGGGATTCATATCCGAAAGATACTCCGTAGGTCTTCAGAAAGGATGGAATATTGCTAAGGAGGATATAGAAAGTATACTTCATAGTGAGATAACCGATAAAATTGAAGAAGAAAACGATGCGGACGATGTAAGAAAACTGGATATGAAGATAAAGTACAATGATATAAAGTACAAGTATCTGCTGTTGCCGATATGGCTTTCATCATTCAAGTATAAAGAAAAGATTTACCGGTTCATGGTCAACGGAAGAACAGGAAAGGTCGGCGGACGTTCACCTGTTTCACCGGCACGTGTTGCATTAGCAATAGGTATAGTAATTGCAATAATCCTGCTCATTCTTAAACTTAGCGGTAATATATAGCGGGAAAAACAAAAGAATAACCAACAAGAAACGTATAGGGAGACTTATACGTTTTTTAACATTCGAAAGAAAGCCGAAAAGCAAGATTGTGCATAGAAACTTATTTTTATCTATCCAATTAGGCTATTGACACATTCTTCCCAGATGATATAATAATAACGGTATATAATTGCTAAATACGTATATAATATATCACATGAAAGGAGCATTTTATGACATATATTGAATACTTGTGTAAGATTATTCGTAAAATACAGCCCGGAGAACCTATTTATTCAAAGCAGTTATCAGAATCTGTTAAGGATGCTTTTAAATTAAATTACAAAGACGCATCAGCGGCAGTAGCTGTTGCCATGAAACGTATTATTGAAAACAGAACAATTCCCGACTTAAGAAGCTATCAAAAAGGCATCTTTTATCGTACAACCGAAACGGTTTTTGGTGAAAAAGGAATTAATAAGAACAAACTTATATCTGACAAGTATTTGGCGAATAATAACGGGTATGAAACAGGTCCTGCACTGCTTCATAGATTAGGTTTAACCTCACAAATGCCTAAGCATCCTGTGCTGGCAACAAATGTTGCAAGAGATTGTATGCGTTATGATAAAAAGTTAGGTGT
>JAKPKE010000044.1 GCA_029553855.1 Bacillota bacterium
CGATAATAACTTTGATTATGATAGAACATATAAGATTGAACAGGGATATTTCATGAATAGTCCGAGCAATATTTACGCAAAAGCAGATAAAGAAAGCGGCAGCATATATGTAGGCGGTATTGCAAGAATAGATAAGGAAGAGGAGATTTTGATATAGGAAGAAGATTACATTTAGCTCAATAGGAGAAGAATGCGACATAGTTTGTGAATTACTCCGGCTGTAGGGGAAGAATGTTTTCCTCACCTTCCAAAGCAAGCAAAATCATTGGCGAGGGTCCCATCTCTGCAAGCCCGTCTGATGATTTTGCCTGGAGGTATTCCCGTTCCGGGGTCCAATGGAAGGTTTCGTTAAAAATAGCTTCCCCACGCCGGTATTTGCGTTCCATATAGGTGTTAGCTGATATACAAAGGCTTTGCTCATATGTGTTTACATCCACGGGGAATTGCATAGTATATCAGGGCACACTTGTACAAAATGCTCAGATTGTTGAGGTAGTATGTCATCCTGAACACAGTGAAGAATCTTTGACCCTCAAGGAATACCCTGGCTTTTCTCGTATCTCGCGACTAGCGACTCGTGACTGAAAAATGTGACACAGTCACATTTTTCTCCTTATGTAAATTAGTAGAATAAAAATTTAACATTAAAATTACAAAAATGTTTCACGTGAAACAAAGGAGCAAACAAATGATATACTTCGATAATGCGGCAACTACATTTCCAAAGCCCGAGACCGTGTATAGGGCAATGGATAATTGCCAGAGAACCTTTTGTGCAAACCCAGGAAGGGGAGGACACAAGCTATCGCTTCAATCGGGGAGAGTGATTCTTGAAGCAAGGGAGTTACTGGCGGATTTATTTAATTCCGGTTCCCCCGAAAGAATAATTTTAACATATAATGCTACAGAAGCATTGAATCTGGCTCTCAAGGGCTTCTTAAAGAGAGGCAATCATGTAATAACAACAAGTATGGAACACAATTCGGTTGTAAGACCGCTTAAAACTCTTGAAAAACGTGGAGTAGATACAACCATTGTTCAATGCAACGAATATGGAGAGATTGATATTAGTGACATTGAGAAGGAGATAAAAAAAGAGACTGTGCTTATTGTTTCCACCCATGCTTCAAATGTTGTTGGAACAATCCTTCCAATTATTGATATTGGTAACCTGGCAAAGAAATATGGTCTGGATTTTCTTGTCGATGCATCTCAAACTGCAGGTCTATACGAAATTGATGTAAATAAAATGAATATAAGCATGCTTGCTTTTACCGGACATAAAAGTCTTATGGGGTCGCAGGGTACAGGCGGATTATACATAAAAAAAGGGCTTGAACTTGAACCCCTTATGGAAGGCGGAACCGGCAGCAAGTCAGAATCGTTATATCAACCGGATATTATGCCGGATCGGTTCGAAAGCGGAACCCGCAATACGCCGGGTATTGCAGGTTTGTGTGCAGGTATCGGTTTTATAAACAGCAAGGGTATCAATAATATCAGGGAGCACGAGCAAAATCTCACAAAGTATTTTATGGATGGGATAAGAGACATGGGCAGCGTAAGAATATACGGTACAAAAAGTGCCGGGAGGCAAGCACCTGTGGTATCAATAAATATAGGTGATGTGGGGTCCTCTGAAGTAAGCTATGTCCTGGACCAAGAGTTTGATATAATGACGAGACCGGGGCTTCATTGTGCGCCTTTAGCGCATAAAACACTAGGAACAATGGATCAAGGCACTGTTAGATTCAGCTTTGGTTATTTCAATACAAAAGAACAAATAGATGAAGCGATCACCGCAATTGAAAAAATTGCGGGGGGTGTATAGGAGAGTTGGGAATGGATATTATATATAACTTATTCAATGATTATAATATTTTAATTGTATTAATTACTGTGGTTTTAATAACTATTGTATTTGTTTGGAATATAGTATTGTCTGTCAGACTTGCCAGATTAGGAAAGAGATACAAAAAGTTTATGTGCGGATCTTCAGCAAAGAATTTTGAAAACATGCTGTTAGATCATATAGAAGATATAGAAGAGGCTGTAGAAAGGGTAAACATAATTAACGATGACCTTGTCAGCCTAAAGAATCAGATGGATAGATGCGTACAAAAGTGTAATATAATAAGGTATAATGCCTTCAATGATACAGGCAGCGACTTGAGTTATTCAATTGCTATGCTTGATAACTTCAACGATGGACTTATTATTACAAGTATATATGGCAGAAACGAGTCTACCAACTATGCTAAGCCTATTAGTAAGGGGGTATCTTCATATCCCCTGTCTGTCGAGGAAGAGCTGGTTCTGAACAGAAGTCTGAAAGCCACTCAAATATAGAATAAAAATTACACCTTCATAGGATACTAAGAATACTGCATTAAATACAGACTGTGGAGGTGTTTTATTTGGTAATTGCAATACAGAAAGGTCTGGAAAATATTGGGAAGGAACTGGAGGCCAGAGGATATGAAGTGTTCAGCATTGGAGAAAGCGGGATTGCCGATGCGGTTCTTTACAAAGATATAGGCACATACCCTTATTATGATGTTAACAATATTTCTTCGGCAGCATCGTCTTTAATAAATGAAAATATGTACTATGGAGCCTTGCTGGTAAATATAACAAACAAATCAATGGATGATATAGTGCAAATATTAGAAAAGCGTGTGTATAGTCCTCTCATATAATATGCTGCCGCATATTACGCTATTTATTTAAATGCCCGTGCGATTATTTGCTCCGCAAAACGCACATGGGCAGATATCATAAATTCTTGCGAATTTATGATATAATATACTAAAATGGGGGGGGGAGTTCAGTGTGTTATGCGGAACTGTATGATAAGATATTGTTCATTGTAATTATATGTTCTTCTTTTTTTATCATATCATATAATGCAAGCGTTAATAAGACAACCTCGTTTCTCAAATTGTTAGGGTGGATATTTATTGTACCCTTTGTTCTTTGCATTTCAATTTTCATTTTTTCTGCAAGTATTGCAATGAACCTTATATTGCCGCTTTCGGAGTTTTGCCTTGCTGCAGGTATTTTTCTGATTTTACTTTTCCCTTATAAATCAAATAATCATACCATTAATACGGTAATTATTTTATTGGCCGCATTTGCATTGGCGGTATATATAATAAGGTCCGAACAGTTTATATACTTTACATTATCATTCAAAGTCCGCACTATTCTCACTGCTGTTTGTATTATTGCGTCATTAATTCTTAATAAAAAAAGGGAAGGGGATCATAGGCTGATAACGCCAATGATTTTATGGCTTGCAAGCATATTTTTGGGATTTGTCGTAAATAAGCAATATATGAGAGAAGGAATACTTTTTTTGAAAACAGGTACTTTTATTGCTTTTTCATATTATTTCTACAGTACAATTAATCATGAATATATGAAAAAAATAAACGAGTCACAAGAATTAGTAGAAAAAATGGAGCGCTCTCTCAACAAAGAAGTGAAGAAAAGGGTCTTTGAGATAGAAAAATCAAACGAAAGGCTCCTGGAAATATCCAAGACTGATTTGCTTACTAGAACCTATAACAAAATCACAATATTAAATATAATTGAAAGGCTTATAAATAATAAAGGGGAAAAGATTTTTTCAATTTTAATGTTCGATATAGACGACTTTAAAGCAATAAATGATTCTTACGGCCATATTACAGGAGATTTATGCCTTAAAACACTTGGACTTATCGCTTCCGGAAATACAAGGGAAGTAGATTATCTCGGAAGATATGGAGGAGATGAATTCATTATTGTACTCCCGAACTTGGCCGCAGAAGAAGCACGATTTGTTGCGGAGCGATTCAGGAAAAAGGTAAGTGAAACCAGTAATCCCAGGTTTACCATATCCATAGGGGTTGCAACATATCCTTATGATGGACAAACAGTTAAGGACCTGTTATTAGCTGCTGATAAGGGGTTATATAAAGCAAAAAGCAAGGGGAAAAATTCCATTTCTCACGCATCGCTTTTCTAATATTGTTGACACAACATCAATGGAGGTATCTAAGCCTCCAACCTCCGGCAGAGGTGGACGGTTTCGCAAGAAAGCTATTTCAGGACCTGAGGCACGAAATCCGTATGCAAATATACCGGAGGCGCTTTTGAGGCAATTTGCCGATTCAAGACCGAATCATCGGTAATAGCAGTTCTTCTATTCATTTTCCACATATTATATTTAAGGCCGTTTGCAATGAGATTTGCCATATTCATAACAATACTCAGTCTTGTATTTTGGAGTATCATGATTTCCATAAAGCCCCCAACATTTACAATGCCTGTGATATTTACATGCCCGATGGCAGGGAGGTTCTTATTTACCCCTGAGCCGGGAGATAAGGGGCCTTCCTTAATATTTATGAAGCCTATTCTTTCTAATTTGCCGAGGCATGCGTCTATGGCAATTATAAAAGGATTGTCATATTTACGGAAAACCTCTATGTACTCACAGAGGTTCTTTGCATGTATCGGTTCGTCTAATGTGCCGTAAACGTGTACGTTACTATATCTCATATCCTTTACCTTATAACCTATTAAAGGTCCAAGGCAATCGCCGGTAGCCCTATCCGTCCCTATACATACAATTACAATATCACTATAACTTTTCTCGTAGAATTTCCCCATACATTCCTCAAAGTAATTACAGAAATATGAAAAGGAATAGGGTTTATTTATATCAATTGTTCTCTCAAATTTAATTTTCACATTCCTTACTCCTTTATATGAATACATTTATATAAAGTATTACCCAAACGCAATGAGTAAATTCAGAGTCTTAAAATAATAAGGTGTCACGCAAGGTTCATTGAATATATAATAATATTATTCTATAATATATATGTCGTGAAAATGATTTATCATTACAAAATTAGTTGATACATCTAATTTTGTACTATCAAATATGTATTTTTCACGACATATGAATAGCGGAAAATGTTTCGTGCCATTTGAATTCAATGTAATTTATTTGGCACAAAACATATAGTTATAATTATTAATTATTTGAATAAAAGAGCAAAAAATGATTAGGCTTATGAATACTTTTTTGAAAATCCTTCGTATATATCATAGGCGGAGACGACACCAAATATGAGAGGTGCTGAATTTGAGCATAGAAAGGTCAAAAAAGAGGACTGTTTTAATTCTATTATTTGTTGTGGTACTTATACTTATCATTATGCTTTTTATAAACAAAAAAACTGCCAGGGAGTCTTCGTTTATTACTGAGGGCAGGAAAAAGCTGGCAATTACCGGCGAAGTAGCAGCTGCATCAAACAGCAGCAGCCTTATTTACTGTGTAAAGGATCTTCTGGTTGAAGCTGAGGAAGAAAATATCAGAGTTAAGAATATAAAAGGGAATATTGTATGGAGCCAGAAGCTGCAGTGTAAAATCACCGGACTGGTTGATACGGGACAAAGCATTGTGATAATTGACTCTTGCAATAATATTAGCTATTATTCACTTCAGGGGAAATTGCTTTGGACCTATAAATCGGGTTATGATATTATAGATTTTTTTACAGAAGATAATGGCAGTATTCTGCTGGAATATAAGGGGATGACAGGGAGTCTCGCTGAAATATTTGCTGAAGATGGTAGCAAAGTTGGCAATATTTCAGTTGAAAATGCCCATGTGCTGTCCTTTTCAGCCGGAGATGGAGCATTCTCCATATCAATAATAGATACTTCTTCGGAAGTAATAAAGACAAAAATAATAACCTATAACTTGAAAGGAGACATTCTTTGGGCCCATAATTTTGACGGAATAATCATTTCAAAACTCAAGTACAGCAAGGATAACAGACTGATAGCCATAGGCGAGAACAGAGCTTACATTTATAAAAGTGACGGCAGCCTGCAGGAAGAGGTTGAAATAGAAGGGGAAATCACTAATATAGCAATGGACGGCTATATTATTACAATAGCTTTGAATAATAAAGGCAAACAGTATGCAATATGTTATGATTCAAATCTCCGGGAACAAAGCCGTGTAGAAATAAAGGCTGCTCCTTCGGGAATATTTCCGCGCAGAAACAACTTTATTATATACTATAACGATGAATTTCTTTTACTGACCAATAAAGGAGAGCTGACAGCCAAATTCAAGTCAAACATAGATATAGGGAAGGTCTACATGACCCCGGATAACAAAGTATATGTAGTATCTAACAGAAGGCTTCAGATGCTGGAGTATTCTAAATAGTGCTAAATGTGCAGATATGGAGGCACTTATGAATTGGATTGACTATAGTATAATCGTAATAATTGTCTTAGGCGCTTTAACCGGTTTCAGAAAAGGGCTTTTAAGATCGGTATTCAGCATTATTTGTCTATTGGCATCAATTGTGATTGCTAAAACTTATTACAAGGCCTTAACAACATTTCTGGTTAAAAACACTCCATTGGAAGAAAAAATAGTCGGGTTTCTATCGGAAAAAGATTTTGTAAAAAGCATTCTTTTAACCACATTAGGAAAAAGTCCGTTTTTTTCCGTCAGTAATAACTTTTCCAGTGATATAAATACATTTGCAACAATATTAATAATAAATGCAATATCAGTATTGATAATATTTCTGATATCAAGATTCGCCTTCGGGATCGCTGAGAGTTTTTTATCCGGAGCCGTTAAAGAACCCGGGTTAAGAGAAGTAAACAGTATCGGAGGGGCAATAGTAGGTCTTGGCAAAAATGTGATTTTAGTCATGCTGGTATTTACCATAATAACACCTATATCTGCAATCAAGCCCTTTTCGGGTATTACAAGCGGGATAGAAGCATCCGTTCTTGCCAGATATTTTTATGATTATAATTTCATACTTGGTTGGATATGGTCCGCTGCTCTTGATTTCTTAAATAAATGAGGAGTTGTTAATCTGTGAACAGGAAAAATACATTAATAGGAGCAACCTTAATATTCTTGGGAATATCCATATGGCTGCGAGGTTATCATATCAGAACGGGAAGTTTGCTGACCCTGTTCCTTGGGTTAGGCTTACTTTACGTTAATTATATTAAGAAAGAACAGCCCTATGCGATTTTTGGCGGTATTTTTACGGCGATAGGCTTGATTTCCGTAATAAATGAAGCAGGGCTGTTTCATATTAATATAGGCATTGAAACGCTGCTTATCATAATAGGAATAATATTTATATTTCTTTACCGTATAAGAGAAGTCCAGGGCTTGATCTTTCCCGGAATGATACTTCCGGCAATAGGAATATATCTTATATTACAAAAGTCTTTTGACAGCAGATATGCAAATCCAAGCATATTCCTGCTCCTCGGTTTTGCTTTTTATATAATTTACTTTATTGCTTATACGGGAAAATTCAGTTGGACTTTGGTACCCGCAACTGCTTTTTTGCTGATTGGTATAATAGCTTACGCATTCAGCTTCAGGGTAATTACATGGGATATGATTATTATACATAAGGATTATATTTGGCCTCTATTGATGATTTTAGCAGGAGCATTGATATTACTGAACCTAAGAAAGAAATAGAAGGCAGAGGGACAAATAGACGCCCCCTGCCTTATGCTGTTGAATCAGAAATTAACTATGTTTATCTGCGCATTTGATGTAGTTGCATTAATTAGTATCTTGTTAGAGGCCGTATCATAATTTTCGCCTTTTATTTGTATGTTGTTCTGCATATTTGTATTTTTCTTGTTTTCATAAGCCAGGCCCTTAAGGTTAACGTCGATATTCCCGTTGGTTGTATGCGCGTCTACCATATACTCAAAGCCTTCCGCCTCAGCCATACCGATATCAATTTTACCATTGGAAGTATTGAGGACATAATTTGAATTCAGCAAAACCCCTTTTCGGTAGGATCGTACCATTATTGCCGCGTTGCTTGTTTTTGCATCTATATTGTCTAAATGACCATCCTCAATTTCAATTTTGGAATTTGATGTTCTGATGCTTGCCGTCCTTGCGGATACATTATCCATAACCACCCTTTCATTGTCGGTAAATACTTCAATTTCATCCGCAAAGCACTTGGTAATGACAATTTTCCCATTTGCAGTACTGCAATTCAAGGAGTTGACTTCAATATTATTAATTTCGCATCTGGCATTGCCTGTAGAAAGGCTAAGCAAATTTATGCTTTTTGGCAGTTGTATCTCAATTATTCCCCAGGTTCTGCCGGGGAACTCGGATGAAAGCCGTAAACCGCCGTCCTCCGTTATTGCTTTGAAATATTCATCAATAACCAGCTGGGGAATGCTGGAATTGACAGATATGTTTATTGTCAACTCCTTAGTATCACCGGGAATTACTTTAATTGAGAAGTTGCTTGTTTTAAGGTAAATATTACCTCCTTCTGCAATTGGATAAGTATAGCTGCTGTTATACTTATACTTTTCATAACCGGTTTCAAAAAGGCTGCCCAACTGGTAAACAAATGTATCTGCGATTTTTGAAGCAGATTCCGCAATGTCCTGCCCCAAGCTTTCCATCCTTCTGGTAAATTCGCCGGTAAACTTCTCTGTACTGCATCCAATCTTTTCGGGATTAATGTTTTCCCCTATCTGTTCTGCTATTCTGCCTGCCTTTTCACCAAAGGCTTCGGCAAGCTTTGATGCTTTCTCGCCAATTCTGTTGAGCTTCTCATCAATTTTTATTTCATTGAGTTTGGCAGAAAGTTCGTCCCTGATTTCGTTTATTCTGGAACCGGACGGGGGTACATTGCCGCCTTCTTTTTCCAATGCTTCAAGAAGCTTTACCGCTTCCTCAGTTGTAATCTTACCTTCTTTAAGCATATTAAGTATTAATAGTTTTTCTTCCACTACATTTCCCTCCTATTCATTCATTAACCTGATGGCCTCTTCAGAGGTTATTTCACCCCTATAAAGCCTTTCCAATACTTCTCTCTTGTCGATGCTGCTCGTTTCTTGATTCTTGTAGCCTAATGCTGCGATAAGGGAGTCCAGCTTACCCTTTACGGTGGGATAAGATATGTTCAATTCTTTTTCTATCTCCTTGATATTTCCTCTGTTCTTAATAAATATCTCCGCGAACTCCCTGTATTCCCGGGATAGTGCACAGAATTTACAAGGCTTGAAATGGCCCCGTATTGTACTTTTGCATGAGTAACAGGAAATTTCGGTTATTTCAACCGATCCGCCGCATATAGGGCATTGTCCTAATAAGTCCCTTTTCATAATTACACCGCCTTTATTAAGTCAATATAGGCTAATTATAATATATATATTAATAATGTCAATCTTTATATTAATAAAATTAATAATTTATATAAATTATATTAAACATGTACCGTTATTCATAAAATAATTCAATTTCATTTGTTTTATACTTCTTACTTGGCCATCCCAAATAACAGCTTATGTTTTATACTAATAAATGATATAATTTAATTTAATTATGATGCCTGAATGAATTTCATCAAAGGTATCTTTAGCCGAGGAATATTCGGTATAATTCTATTATGTATAAAGCTACGAGGAGGGATAATATGATAAAGGTTGATGTTAGAGGGCTTGCGTGCCCTCAGCCGGTAGTACTTGTAAAAAAGGCCCTTGAAGAGGCTACGGAGGGTGAAGTAATAGCTATAGCGGATAATGCTACGGCAAGGGAAAACATTCTTAGACTGGCCGAAAGCCTGAATTATAAATATGAAGTATCTGATGAAAACGGCTGTAATTATATAAAAATAGAAAAAGCAAGCGGAGCTGTGAAATCGGAAAAGAAGGAAAGCGGCATTACAATAGTTATAACATCGGACAAATTAGGTCAAGGCTCTGAGGAACTTGGAAAGGTGCTTATGAAAAGCTACATTTATGCGCTTACCGAGACCATTCCGCTTCCAAAAGCACTCTTGTTTCTAAACGGCGGGGTAAAGCTGACCATAGAAGGATCCGGGGTATTGGAAAGCCTCAGTAAGCTTGAAAACTCAGGGGTAGAGGTTATTAGCTGCGGGACTTGTCTTGATTTTTATCAGTCAAAAGAGAAATTGAAGGTAGGTATTGTGGGGAACATGTATTCAATAATTGAAAAGATGAATTCTGCAGATAAGGTAATAAATATAGGATAATGAAGAAAGTGTTTCCTGCAGGAATTCATTATGAAATATCGGACGTGAAACATACAATATTCATTTTGCGGAGGAAATAATATGTATTACCCTAAAGTATTTAATCTCGGTGATATTGTAGAAACAAAAAAACAGCATCCTTGCGGCAGTAACCAATGGGAGGTTATAAGAACAGGTGCAGATTTCAAGATAAAATGCCTGGGTTGCAGCAGAATAGTAATGTTGCCGAGACCTAAGTTTGAAAAGTCTGTAAAAAAGGTGATAAAAAGTATAGTTTCTGAGGAAAATGGAGATACAATAAAAGAATGAATTGATGAAAATTTTTCCT
>JAKPKE010000047.1 GCA_029553855.1 Bacillota bacterium
TTGGCAACTGCTGCACACTGTACTGCTGCTGCTACTGCCATCATACCTTCGTCCATGCCCCCAATCATGTATTCAATCTCATGTGCTTCAGCCAAATGCATAAGCCTTAGGGCATTACTAATTCCGCCGCATTTTATCAACTTAATGTGAATACCATCCAAAGCTCCAATTTCTATATAGCGAACAAAATCTGACACAGTTGCTACTGATTCATCGCCAAAAAGTTTCACAGGGCAGTTGCGTTTCAATTCCATTAAACGTATAGGAGAATTAAATTTTATCGGCTGCTCTGCAATTGTAACTCCATACTCCGCCAGTTTGTTGATATTGCGAATGGCATCACGGACATTCCATCCCTGATTGGCATCAACGCTAAAAACAATTTCATCACTGAAACCGCTTTGTTCTATCACCTTCCAAACGGCGGATACCCTATCCAGATCGTAGTGAAAGCTTGGCGCACCAACACGGACTTTAATAAATCGGCTGCCACCTGCTATGATTTCTGCTGCAAGCCTTTCTGCCTCATGAGTCGGCATGAATGGGATATTTTCCTCTGATGGAAGAAGTGAATTCACCTTGCCTCCCAAAAGCTGATATACCGGTTGATTTTGAAGCTTTCCCGCAAGGTCATAAACAGCCGCATCGCAGGCAGCTTTCGCTGCCATATTAGAAACAATGCTTGATTCGATTGTGTTATGCAAATCATTTATGCAAAGGGGATCCCTTCCTATCAGCTTTGGGACAATAGCAGTGCAGATTGTTGACACCACTGCACCTGTTGTGTCTCCTGTAAAATAAGAACAATTGCCTCTTACCTCCCCGTATCCGCTTATACCCTGGTCAGTATCCAGCTTGACATATACGCCGTCTAAATTTGTCACAAGACCTGATGAGGCATGTTTAAAGGGAATCTTTAAAGGTTGTATGCAAGTAAAAACTGTTGCTTTTGTGATTTTCATCCTCTTCCTCCTATTTCAGCAAGGATCGAATTACTTTCTCATTTACTGTATATGCCAATTTCAGCTGCTTCAGCTCCACATACTCATTCGGCATATGGGCTACTTTCAAGGTACCGGGTCCGATAATCACACAAGGGATTCCCATCCGAATAAAATGGTTCATATCAGTGTTGCAATCAGTACCGTTCGGCACCTGCTTTATCCCCGTAACTTCTTCGCAGGCCGCATAAGCAATTTTTGCTATTTCACTGTCCGGCTTTACCTCAGAGGCAGGCCCGGTAGTTATAATATAGTGATCTATTTCAACAGAAGCCCCGGGAAATTTCTTCTCCGCATCCTTACATATTTTTTCAATGCTTTCAATCGTTTCCTTTTCATCCTCACCCGGAATCATCCGACGGTCAATAGTCATCTCACAGATATCAGGGAGAACATTTTCTTTAGTACCTGCCTTCAGCATTGTAATGGAGATGGATGAACTGCCTGCAACGGGATGCCTGTTGGCGAATAGCTTTTCCTGGACTTCATCCACAAGATTTGAAATATAACTCGCAACCCGTACGGCACTGATACCAAGCTCAGGAGTAGATGCATGGGCTGAGCGTCCTTTGATTTTAATAACCGGACGGATACTGCCTTTGTGCCAGATATACACATTGCTCATAGTAGGCTCGCCAATTATGCCATAGTCCGCCTCAATCGACCTGTTTTCAGCCATATAACGGGCACCTTTGCTATAGGACTCCTCATCGATTACTGCGGTAAAAATAATATTGCCGTTTAATCCGTCAGGGTTTTCTATTATATTTTTCGTTGCAATCAAGAAAGCTGTAAGAGCCCCCTTAGCATCGGTGGATCCCCGGCCATACGCTTTGTCTCCTTTAACAACCAGTTCGTATGGATTTGTATTCCAGCCATCACCCGGAGGCACCACATCCATATGAGAATTAAGCAGAACGGTTTTGCCACCCTTGCCGATTTTGATTTTAGCGATGACGTTGGCTCTGTCTCCCTCTACAATTTGTTTTTCTACTGTCATTCCAAGACTTGCTGCATATTCTGCAAGAAAATCACCTACTGCTTTTTCCTTTCCCTCAACACTAGGAATCGCAACCATTTTTCTTAATAATTCGATGGCTTCATTTATTCTGTCCATAAAAATCTCCTCTTCTCCTATTAACCTGCAAATCTATCTTCTATTCATAGGAATACAGATATCCTGTACAATTAATACAATAAAATTTACTCTCTTAAGCAATAAGTTTACCTCTGACTATGCTGTCCTTTAGTTTCAGAAACATTTTACTTATTAAAAAGTATCGATAATACTATCATGATTATTATAACTGATAATGAGTTTTAGATAATTATAATTCTTTTGTTAATTTAAGAACTTCACCCGAAAGTTTTATTACTATAGGAAGGTTTATAATAATCAGCAGAGCCATAAAAAAGTCCGCTAATGCCCAAACTGTGTTAAGCCCGCCTACAGCTCCGTAAACGATACCTATTATATATATAACTTTTACAACTTTATTAAAGGCCGCCATCATTAGAGAATATGCCCCTTGCAATCCATTTCTGATTGCCATTATGATCGTAGCTCCGGCGTAGAAGAATGCGCGGTTTTGCCCTGACCATTGCCAATCTGCGCAGTCGCAATGACATTGAATCGGTTATCCTCTACCATCTGCTTCTTTGCCGTCATGCCAATGGAGGTAACGTAGTCATAAACCAGATTTCCCATCTCATACTCGTTACCTTCTGTACCGGGAACTGCTACCATACGTTCAAGCAGAGAAAGGGCTTATTGATTATTCATAATTGCTCCTTACTTTCATGCATATCAAATATAAGTATTCAGCCCTCTGCGCCGATTGCTCGACGCAGAAGGCTTCGTACAAAGTAATGTCAGTAATCAATACTGGTTAGAATAACAGTCCATCGCAGACAAATTAAACTAATCAGCTTTACAGCTTCAGGTTCTCCTTGTTGGAGAAATATTCTTTGGTTATTCTTCCAACCTCCGGTGCAAAGTATGCAAGGACAGGAAGGTGGCAAAGCATCAGGGCTGCAGCCATGGTGTCGGTCAGGCTCCAAACGAAGGAGAAGCCGCCAACTGCGCCGTAGACGATGGCGCACAGCATGGCAATACGAACAACCTGAGCTACCTTATTGGTCCAGCGCTTACCGAGTACGTACTGCCAGCAGCCTTCCAATGCAGCGAAGCAGCCATACACAGAAGTGAAGCTGAAAAGCAGCAGACACATGGTAGCCATGATCTGACCGAAACCAGGCATATGGAATTCAAAAGCAGCTGCAGAAAGATCAAAGCCGTTAAGACCGCTTCCCAAGTTGTCTGCAAGGATAATGACCAGAGAGGTGCAGGAGCAAACGCACAGTGTATCCAGAAATACTTCGAACAGACCCCACATAGCGGACTTAACAGGGTTGTCGGACTTTGCAGTACCATGGTAGATGGCGCCAACACCGAGACCGGCATCGGTGCTAAACACGCCGCGGGCAAAGCCCATGCGGATAGCCTGCTGAACTGTTGCACCAACGAAGCCACCGACAGCTGCAGAACCAGTAAACGCACCAGCGAAGATTTTAACGAAAGCACCAGGAATGCTCGTGATATTGATAACCAAAATATAGATAGTGCAACCGACATAGAGGATAGTCATAATGGGGACGATCTTGGTAGCAACCTTAGCGATGGACTTCATACCGCCAAAAACGATGAAGAAGCACAGGACAGCCAACAGAATGCCGCCATAGAGCTGCGGCAGACCGAAGGTGGTCTGGAGAGAGCCAGTGAAGGAATTGGACTGCACGAACACATAGCAGACATACAGAAGGCCGCACAGTGCTGCATAGATCATGGCCAGCCACTTCCAGTCGCCCTTCATGCCGTTCTTCATGTAGTACATGGGGCCAGACTGATACATGTCAATTTTTTCATTGTATTCTCTGTACTTGATACCCAGGATAACTTCGCTGTACTTGGTAACCATGGAGAACAAGCCCAGAACCCAGAGCCAGAACACAGCGCCGTAGCCGCCTAAAGCAATTGCGGTTGCAACGCCGGCGATGTTACCGGTGCCAATGGTGCCGGAAAGGGAAACAGACAGTGCCTCAAAGGCGGAAAGAGAACCGCTGCCCTTGGCAGACTTTTTCTTGAACAGATCATTATAAATGACCCGGAACATATAGCTCAGACCTCTGAACTGAATTCCACCGGTCTTAATGGTGATAAACAAACCAATGACAACAATCATGATTGCAAATGGCCAACTCCATAGCCAGTTCGCTGCATTGATAATCATATCTTTCATAATTACACTCTCCAATCTCTAAATTTCTATTGTTGACGGTTCAACTAATACGAATTAGGGATATACTCGATTTACGGGAAAGTTACTTGCTAATTTGCTCTTTGGCCTTCTCCACAATCAGATTGAACGGAGAGACCATTTCCGGATGGGTTACTGCCATTGCTTCCGGATGCCACTGTACGCCATAGAACGGCGATTCAACACCCTCGAAGCACTCCAGGGTTCCATCTGGAGCTCGGCCGGCGCAGACCAAACCTTCGCCCAGCTTGTCCAGGCACTGGTGATGGAAAGAGTTTACGCCGACCACCTCGCAGCCAAATGCACCTTCAAACTGAGATCCCTTTTCAAACACGACCTCATGAATAGGAACATCAGGAGCAACGTAGGATTTATGGGAGTGATTCATTTCCGAACCGGTGAAGGTTGCAATATCCATAATCATAGTGCCGCCCAACACATAATTCAAAACCTGCATTCCACGGCAAATGCCTAAAATTGGTTTGTTTCTCTTAATCATTGCTTTGACATAGAGAATATCCGTTGTGTCCTTTTCCAGACTGATTGCACCCAACCACTTGGAAAAAGCATAACCCTGGTAGCCGTGATACAGATCTTCGATACAGCCGGGAACAACCATGGCATCAATGCTGTCCGCAACAGCCTCGGCTTCTTCCTCGGTCTGGATCATACCAAGTGCAAGTGGAATACCACCTGCCTTCCAAACCACGTCAAAGGTGTGTGCTTCAGTCAAAACGATGTGGTTGCTCAGAACACTGACGTTTTGAAGGTTTTGGTAAGGGTTTAACACAATTCCGACTTTTGGTTTCAATTAACTTCCTCCTTAATAAATTCCACTTATTACCAGTACGCATGATCGATGTTGTCTATCATGAAGGGCAGAAAATAAAAGCTCTTCATGCAGTTGTTTTGCAAGGAATCCCGTTTAGTAAACGAGATCTACTTACAATTGAAATGTGAAACTTCCAATACATGGGCGATTCACACTTCCGTTTCCTCCCTTCTAAAAATATGTTTGTCATGCATTATTTAATTGTAACAATCGATCCAAGTCTTCTACCGCCTAAGTAATAATCATCCGTGGTTTTAACACATTTTGAAGGCCACATTCCAATACCTATAATTACAATTGCTATACTTACAACAATACCTATTCCCAGTGATATACTATTTCCCACCTTTCAAAATATTATTTAAAACCGTGTCAATTTTATACTTTTCGCCCCCCCTCTTTTCTATAATAAACGGTTGTACCTCCTCGCTTTTAGTTTAAAGACCAATATTTGCATTCCTCATCTCTACTTCAGCTTAGCTAAAGCCCTTTCCATGTTATCCATACCCTCTTTTATATTTTCAATAGAATTGGAATAAGATATTCGTACTGTTTTTGGTGCTTCAAAGGCTGCACCCGGTACTATTGCCAGATGCGCTTCTTCTAACATATAGCTGCAAAAATCAAAGGAATCTTTTATCTGCTTGTCACCGGCGCTCTTTCCAAAATAGCTGCTTACATCCGGCATTAAATAAAATGCACCGACAGCTTTAGAACAAGTAATGCCCGGTATGCTATTGAGTCTCTCAAGCAGATAAATCCGTCGTTCATCAAATTTTTGGCGCATAAAATCAATAGTATCCGAAGGACCTTGCAAAGCTTCAAGGGCGGCCCATTGTACAAAGGTTGTACTGTTTGAGGTGGTATGTCCCTGCAAGGAAGCAATACCTTTTGCTATATCCGAAGGTGCCGCAGAATACCCTATACGCCAGCCCGTCATGGAATATGTTTTGGAGAACCCGTTTACAATGATTGAATGAGCTTTTATATCCTCTGATAATGAAGCTATACAAATATGTTTGTGCCCATCATAGACTAATTTTTCATATACTTCATCCGATACAACATAAAAGTTATGTGAAACTGCCAGCTCGCCCAAAGCGCGAAGGCTATTCTCAATATATACTGCCCCAGTGGGATTATTAGGTGTGTTAATAATTACGGCTTTTGTCCTTGATGTAATTGCTTTTTCGATAGCGGCAATATCTAATTGATAGTTTTCGTCTGTATCTACCAGCACTGGGATTGCATCTGCCAATTTAACCATTTCAACATAGCTGACCCAGCATGGGATAGGTATGATTACTTCATCCCCGGGGCTGCAAATGGTTAGGAGAGCATTATGTAAGGCCTGTTTCGCACCTGTTGATACAACAATCTCTTTTGGTGTGTAATTTACATCATTGTCCTTTTTAAGTTTGTCGCAGATAGCTTTACGAAGGGGCATGATACCTGATACCGGAGTATACTTGGTTTTACCTTCTTCAATTGCTTTCTCGCATGCTTTTATTATGTTTTCTGGTGTGTTAAAATCCGGTTCTCCGACATTTAACCCTATTACATGTATTCCGGAAGCTTTCATCTCTACAACCGTACCCTCTAATTCTATGGTTTTGGAAGGGGTCATTCTTCTGATTCTTTCTGTTATCATAAAATCATCTCCTAAAAAAGTAATTTAAATCCGCCCTAAAAAGGATTGCTGTAATTCCGCAATTTTCCGTTTGCATAGACTATGGCACTGCGAGCTAATACGGCTGTTGGATCAATATTCTTGCATTGAATATTATAGGTTTCAAAGGCTATAGGTAATTCCGTACAGCCAAGTATTATGGTTTCAGCGCCCTTTCGCTTTAATTCCTCTAATACATTGTTAAATCCGGCTAAATCAATATCTTTTTCCCCGGCTTTGACCCCTTTATAAATCAAATCCATAACATTCTTCTGTCCTGCACTGCTCGGATGCAGTACACTTATACCATATTTTTCAAAAACTCGATCATATACACCCGATTCTATCGTTCCATCCGTCGCCAGCAGCCCTACACAATTTATATTCTGTCTTTTAACTTCTAATGCTGTTTCTTCAAGCATATTTAAAACGGGTATATGTACCATAGCGCATATCTTATCATAAAAGTAATGTGCCGTATTGCATGGAATCAGCAAGAAATCTGCTCCCATGCACTCCAAGCGAATGGCAGAACCGACCATCTCAGGCACAGGATCTTTGCCTCCACGCAGAATAGCCTCTGTACGATCCGGAATATCAGTATTGCTATCGATATAAACATGGATATGTTCACTGTCTTTAGATGCAGCAGTATAGTCAACTATTTTTTTAAACAAATCCGCCGTTGCCATAGGCCCCATTCCGCCAAGTATGCCGATAGACTTTTTCATATTGATCTCTCACTCCGACATTTTAATAAAATAAATTATTTTTCTATATATATTGCAAAATCCGGACATGATTTCTCGCACTTTTTACATGCAATACAATCTTTTTCATTGACCGCTTCCATATAGTTGTAACCTTTTTTGTTTACTTTGTGAGTAATAGCATATACGTTTTTAGGACAAACGCTTGCGCATATCTTACAGCTTTTACATAGCTCCTTATCAATATATACAGCCATAATGATTTCCTTTCCGTCGCAGACGACTAATATTAATCATGCATTCAGATAACTGTAAACTTTCTCTACCAACTCTGTAGGATTCTTCACAACCGTTGCTCCTGCATTTGTAAGTGCATTTATTTTTGTTGACGCGGTTCCGACATTTCCGCTTACAATAGCTCCTGCATGTCCAAGGCTCTTGCCCTGGGGAGCGTTCCTGCCTACAATCAGAGAAACTACCGGCTTTTTAACATGTTTTGCAATGTATTCTGCAGCCCTTTCTTCCTGATTGCCTCCAATCTCACCCAGCAGTACAATCACATCGGTATCGGGATCTTTCTCAAATAATTCCACAGCATCTTTTTGTGAAAATCCCCATATGGGACCTCCGCCTATAGATGCAACAGTTGATTGTCCAATTCCGGCATCAGTCAGAGTTTTGCATATCTCATAGGATAATGCTCCGCTTTTTGATACAACTCCTACACGGCCCGGCTTGAAGAAACGATCCGGGTGAGAACCAACCTTGGTGATGCCTGGGGCAATAACTCCCGCACAGCCCGGGCCAACAACATAACAGTTATGATTTCTGGCATATTGTATGATCTCAACTACGTCGTTCTGAGCAATACCTTCTGTTGTAACAACCAGCAGCCTGATACCCGCATCTATTGCTTCAAAGCTTGAATCCTTTATTGCTGCAGGCGGAACAAAACTGATCACAGTGTTAAAATCGTGATCCTTTTTTGCTTCTGCAATATAATCATAAACAGGAATACCGTGTACTGCCATTCCGCCCTTGCCTGGAGTAACACCAGCCACTATCTCAGTTCCGAACTCCATCATTATTTTTGCTTGTAAAGAGCCGGATTTCCCGGTTATACCCTGTACCAGAACCTTTGTATCTTTATCAATCAAAATGGACATGTTACTTCACCTCCAAGCTTGCTTTGATGCACTGGTTTACGGTTTCTGTAAGATCGTAATATGTCGCAAGGCCCGCTTCAGCCATGATGCGTTTGCCTTCCTCCTCCATAGTTCCGCACATGCGTGTAAAGATTGGTATGTCTAACTTATGGTCCTTGATATAACCTGTAATACCATTTGCCATATCATCCATGCGATTGAATCCGCCTATTAATACTACAAGGATTGATTTAATTGGGAACCCGCTTTCCATTGTAAGCTTCATGGCTCTGTACATTACCTCCGCCGATGTCGTTCCTCCCAGTTCGCAAAAACTTGCTACCTTGCCGCCCCCGTCATAAATAAGATCCAGGGTGAGCATTCCGGTTCCGGCTCCGTCGGAAATCAGTCCTATCTCTCCGCTTCCCAAAGGGACAAATGTGATAGTAGTCTTTTCCTTTTCTACTGCGAGAACATTGGCCAGCTTTTTACGTTCTTCCTCTATGGCTTCAATTTTATTGCGCATGTTGCGCGCATTATCATCCAGTACAAATTTCGAGTCCATTGCTAAAAGCTTTCCGTCAACTACACCCAGCGGATTGATCTCAACAAGCAAAGCTTTGGTATCGAAGAATGCCTTCTGAACCTTTTTGATAAGTGCGATTAAATCCTGTACATCAGGGTATCCAAGCAGTTTAGCTAAGGAATTAAGTTGATAATCCTTAAGCCCTGTAAAAGGATCAATCTCCATCTTGATTATCTTATCAGGATTTGTCTTTGCTACCTCTTCAATTTCCATTCCGCCGGCTTCGCTAATTATCAATGTAGGCCTGTCCACACCCTGCAGTGTAATGGACAGATATAATTCCCGCTCTGCCTTCACCATCTGCTCACAAAGCAGACCATTTACCCTATGTCCTTTGATGGTCATGTCAAGTATTTCGGCAGCATTCTTTTTGAATTCTGCTTCGTTGGCGCAGACACGGATGCCACCGGCTTTGCCGCGGCCTCCTGTCAGCACTTGAGCCTTCAATACAAATGGATATGTTAAAGGTGCATCTGCATCCTTTGCATAAATCATTTCACTTTTCGGTACCGGTATACCAAAATCTGAAAGTATGCGCTTTCCCTCAAATTCGTATAGATTCATAAACTTTTCCCTCCTACTTAATACTTACCTCTCCATCAAGCATGATAATACAGGTTGTTTTTCTTGGCATATTCGATGCCTGCATTAATGGCCTTATGGTTGAGTTCTACAAAACGTGAGGGCACTGAATTCGTTACTATCTCAAGCAGGTGTTCCTTATCTACAATACCGCAGCATTCACTAATGAATCCGAGAGTTACCATATTCGCAACCATGCGGTTTCCAAGATCAACAGCAATCTGCGTTGCCGGTACCTCAAAGGTATGTTTGATATTTCTTGTCAAATTGGTCACAAGACCCGGATCTATAACCAATACACCGTCGTCTTCAAGTGTTTTGATATATTTATCATAAGCATCCTGATACAATGCTATTAGAAGATTTTTTGTCTGTGCTACAGGGGAATTGATTGGTTTATTATCTATTATTAATTCTGCCTGACACTGACCTCCGCGGGCTTCCGAACCATAGGACTGGGTCTGCACGGCATAAAGTTTACCCTTAGTCACAGCAGCCGTACCCAGTATTACAGCCGAAAGTATGATGCCTTGACCTCCAAAGCCGCACAGGCTGATATGCTGAGGATATTTCATCATTTCTTCCGCCTCCTTATATTTGATTGTTCGTACCGGCGTAGGTAGGTTTGTTCTCGCGCTTAAACTCTGCGCATTTGAGCTTGCCAACCAACTCGTCCGGAGTCTTTTTCTTTTCATCGGCTTCTGTATAAGTATATTCCTTTATCCAGTCAATCAACTTCAACGGATCGCCGGTCCTCAGTGCATACCTTCCAAAGTGTGTGGGGCACTGTGAAACTATCTCGATAAGTGAGAACCCCTTGTGCTGCAATGCACGTTTGATTGCGGCAGTACACTGTACGGGCTGGGCTGTTGTCCAACGTTCAACATGGGTTGCACCTGCAGCCATAGCCAGTTCGCATACATCAAAGCGAGGCTCTGCACTTCCGTACGGAGTTGTCATTGTTCGTGCATCCTCAGGTGTAGTTGGTGCTACCTGACCACCGGTCATTGCAAAATTGAGATTGTTTACCATTATAACTGTCACGTCCAGATTACGTCTTGCCGCATGAATGAAATGATTACCTCCGATTGAAGCAAGATCTCCATCTCCTGCAAATATCACAATCGGTATTTCAGGCTTGGTAAGCTTAACGCCTGTTGCCCATGCGAGAGTCCTTCCATGCACACCATGGAATGTATCTGAGGTCAGATATACGGGAATTCTGGCGGTACATCCGACACCGCCGATTGTAACCATATCTTTTGTATCCATATCCAGTGCATCGAGAGCCTGCGTAAAGCAGTTCAGCACTTGACCACAACCGCAGCCGGAGCAAAAAAAGTGTGGCAGCTTTTCCTCGCGCAGAAATCTTCTATTTGGGTTAATCTTCAATTCACTCATTTTACTCCCTCCAAAACAGCCCTGTAGATTTCGTCAGGTGTATGCACCATTCCTTGATTCTTTGTAACGCGTTGAACAGGGCAACGTCCGGCAACAACACGCTCTATCTCTGATGCATACTTTCCTATATTCATCTCAACCGCAAAAATCTTTGCAACCTGCTTTGAAACCTCGGCAATCTGTTCTTCCGGTACGGGCCAGACGTTGCAAAGTTTCAGAACCCCAAGCTTAACCCCGGATTCCCTTGCCATCCGGGCTGCCTCAATTGCCGGACGCACCTCGCTGCCGTATGCAATAATCGCATATTGCGCATCATCCATCATGAATGACTCTGTCTTGCATATCTTTTTCCTGTTTTCAGTTATTTTGCCGGTTATACGTTTATACAGGCGGTCAAATACTATCGGATCCCAATCGATTCTTCCTTCTTCATCATGGGGATTAAGACTATATATAGTGTGATAACCCTTTCCTAAAGGTGCTGCATCCGGGCAGCCGAATTCTGATGAAGCGAAGGGCTTGTACTCCTCCGGGGATAAATCCGTATACTTACGGTTGAAGATATTGATTTTTTCTGCTTCAGGAATATCCAAACGCTCACGCATCAAAGCTATTGTCGTTTCTGACATTATAATAACCGGATTGCGGAATTCCTCTGCAAGGTTGAATGCCCATATGGCATAATCATATAATTCCTGTACCGAAGACGGACATACTACTATGGCTTCATAGTCTCCGCTTGCGCCAAAGCGCATCTGCATGACGTCCGCCTGGGAAGCATAATTCTCACCGCGGCAGCGCTGAACATCAGCGACAACTACCGGCGCTTCAATGGTATAGCAATATCCCAAACCCTCCTGCATATAGTTAAATCCTGCACTGGCCGTAGCAGTCATCGCCTTTGCGCCTGCAAGAGCAGCACCGGCACATGCGTAGATTGAGCAAAGCTCATCCTCTCCCTGTAGGAATTTTCCTCCTACTTCCGGTAAACGTTGTGACATGAGCTCGGAAATTTCATTGGCCGGAGTAATGGGGTAACCGCCAAAAAAATTACATCCAGCCGAAATTGCGCCCTCAACCAGGGCATAATTTCCAAGCATAAAGTGGATTCCTGTTTTGACTAAGCGTTTATCCGCTTTCAAAATTGGCACTTTATTCAGTCTCCTCCCTCCTCTGGTTATATTAAAATCGCAACTTTACTTAATTTATGAATAACCTGAATTTTCAAGAATTAAGCTAATCGCATATAAAATAATACTGCTATCATAAAAAAGTATATACTATCGATAATCGATAATCAACTATCGTTAAAATTTTAACAAAACCGCATTTTCTATTTTTTCAAATAGGAATAATTTTGCACCCTCTTCCATGGCAATGTTTTCAGACACTTGGCATGGCCTGTTTTTTTGAAAAGGAGATCAGTTTTGATTTATTGAAAGCCATTTTCCGGAAGGATGAAACAAAGCTTTTGAAACACATCATGGAAATCAAGCTATAATTTTATTATGAAAAATCCAAAAACGAAAAAAAAGAAGGGCCTCAGACCCTTCTTATGCTACCTCATACACTTCGTATGTTCCATATACTCCTGTACCAGCCTCAAAGTTTCGCCAAACCTCTGGAAGTGCACCACTTCCCTCTCCCTTAAGAAGCTCAGCGTATCTATTACCCCTCTGTCCCTGGTTGAATTTATCAAATGCTCATAAGTAGTTCTGGCCTTTTCTTCCGCTGCCAGGTCCTCATGAAGGTTTGCAATAGGGTCTTCTATGGCCTGAATATATGCTGCTGTCCACGGCACACCGGCTGCATCAGCAGGATATACATCACGGCCGTGTTCCACATAATTGGGGCCCATTCCCGCTGCTTTGAGTTCTTCAGGGGTTGCTCTGTTTATTATCTTATAAATAAGGGTTCCGATTATTTCCCAATGAGCCAGCTCTTCGGTACCGATGTCCGTCAATACCGCCTTCGCTTCCGGTATGGGCATATTATACCTTTGTGCCAGATACCTCAGTCCGGCGGAAAGCTCGCTGTCCGGTCCTCCATATTGCGCGAAAAGCAGCTTTGCAATTTGCAGGTCGCAGCCTTCTACCCACGCCGGGTATTGGAGCTTCTTTTCATATATCCACATGTATTATATACCCCCCATCTCATAGTTGATTTCCCATGGCCATGGCTCTTCTATCCATCCCCAGGGGCATTCGCTTGTGTATACGTGGGTCAAAGGTGCATAATCCTCTTCGTATTTTTCCTTGAGATCCTTGCATATCGTTACGTATTCATTTTGAAGCCTTTGTGCTCTCTGGTCCAAAGGATGTGTGTCCAGGTACAGGTTAAGCTCTACCAGAGAGAAGTCAATCGCCATTATTTCCTTAAGCAGTTCCAGCCTTTCTCTGCCTATATCCACTATAATTACCTCCCTATTCTTACTCCTCCATCCTGTGTTTTGTTTTTACATACGGCCGGCATAGCTCCGGAAAAATGGTTCCTTTCATCAGGCCCTTCATTGGCTCATAAACCTTCTGAAACACCTGATAAGGCACATAGGCTTTTGCCAACTTGAACTCGGGTCCCATGACAGGTATCTTATAATGCGGTGCAACAAGCATCTCCGGCCTATAATCATAGTCATAGACATAGCCTTTGGTCATCATTGATCCCCCTTTACACGTATTCCCTTCCATAGTATTCATTTACCCGGCAATATGTTACTTACTTCGAAACACTTTCCTCCCCGGTCTCTCCGGCACCTATACCTTATGCATTATACGAAGTGGTTTTACCCATAGTTAATTACTGAAATAGCCCTATAAATGAGTTATTCAGTATAAAACAGTAAGTTTTTAATTGGATTGGAACCTATTGATAAAAGGGGGCGGAGAGTTTGTTCACAACTAAACTTCCGGGTATTCCGCAGATATTTATGGAAGAAAGGCCTGTCAATATCCCGCTGCGTAAAGTTGAAGCCCTTTTATATTAACTGGCCCTGAAGGGAGAATGTACACGGGAGGATTTGCTCTCCTTGCTTTGGAGGACCTGCAATAAAGAATATGCCAGGCATAACTTGAGGAATGCCTTATATAGGATCAGTCAGGCCTTCAAAGAAAAAAGCCCCGATCGGAGATGTCATCGGTATTACCCGTCAGAACAGCGTACTTATTTATCAGTTTGTTGACGCTTTTTCCAACGTACTTACTCCTACCTCCGGATTTTTTATTCCGGCCCCTGGTATATCTTACGGTTGTCCCCGGCAATTATGCAATCATCGGTACCGGGGGAGAAGGGCCATACTCGTACCCCATACATCATAGCCGTTTCACAGTAAATGAAGATACCCTCCTGATTGGAACCCGCTATCTGGTCAACTGCGCTTTATTGTTCCTTTCGGAGGGTGTAGAAAAGGGCTGCTAAAACAGCCCTTTTATTTTACCGTCAATATTTACGTCAATGTTTTCTGCAGCAGGAACTTTCGGAAGGCCGGGCATCTTCATTATGTCTCCTGTTAGTGCAACTAAGAACCCTGCTCCTGCAGATATTATCATATCTCTTATTGTGATTTTAAATCCTTTTGGCCTTCCGAAAACTTTTGCATCATCTGTCAATGAATACTGATTCTTTGCCATACATACCGGCAAATTTCCAAAGCCCAGCCTTTCGAAATCGGCTGCTTCCCTTTCCGCCTTTGCTGAATATTCCACACCGTCGGCTCCATATACTTTTACTGCAATTGCCTCTATTTTATCTTTTATTGACATATTCAAGTCATATGCATATTCCATGGCGCTTTCCTGTTCAGTCAATTTCAGCACTTCCTCCGCCAGTTCAATTCCTCCTCGGCTGCCTTTGCTCCATACCTCCGACAATACAACATTTACCCCAAGCTCTTTGCATTTTTCTTCAATAACAGAAAGCTCGGCCTCTGTGTCCGTAGGGAACTTATTTATTGCAACCACTGCCGGGAGCTTAAAAACCTGCGTTATGTTTTCAACATGCTTCAACAGGTTCGGCATGCCTTTTTTAAGCGCTTCAAGGTTTTCAGAGCTCCAATCAGCTTTTGCTGCCCCTCCGTTATGTTTCAGGGCCTTCACAGTTGCTACAATCACAACAGCGTTTGGCTTTAAACCGGCTCTGCGGCATTTTATATCTATGAATTTTTCTGCTCCAAGATCGGCTCCGAAACCAGCCTCCGTTACTGTATAATCTGCGATTTTGCATGCCATCTTTGTTGCAATGATACTGTTGCACCCATGTGCTATGTTGGCAAAAGGCCCGCCGTGGATAAAGGCGGGGGTCCCTTCCAATGTCTGAACAATGTTTGGTTTGAGGGCGTCCTTCAAAAGAGCCACCATAGCCCCCTGGGCTTTTAACTGGCCGGCGGTCACCGGTTCTCCGCTTCTTGTATATGCGACAATTATTCGAGACAAGTTTTCTTTTAGTTCCATAATCCCGTTCGAGAGGCAAAATACTGCCATTATTTCAGAAGCTACCGTTATATCAAATCCGTCTTCCCTGACAACTCCCTCAGTTTTGCCGCCAAGCCCGTCGACTATATGCCTTAATTGCCTGTCGTTCATGTCGACGCATCTTCTCCATGTAATCCTTCTTGTGTCTATATCAAGTTCGTTGCCCTGATGTATATGATTATCCAGCATAGCTGCCAGCAAGTTGTTCGCGGCACCGACAGCATGGAAATCCCCGGTGAAATGAAGGTTTATATCCTCCATAGGAACAACCTGCGCATACCCGCCGCCGGCTGCCCCGCCTTTCACCCCGAAAACAGGCCCCAGGGAAGGTTCTCGAAGCGCAATTATTGTTTTCTTTCCCAGTTTAGCCAAAGCATCTCCCAAACCTATTGTGGTTGTTGTCTTTCCTTCTCCGGCAGGGGTCGGGTTTATTGCCGTAACCAGAATGAGTTTGGAATCCTTATTGTTTTTCAATTCGTCCTGTAAGTATCTATAGTCTATTTTTGCCTTGTATTTTCCGTAGTTTTCAACGTAGTTATCTGGTATTCCAATATTATCGGTAATTGTATTTATAACTTTCATTGTTGCCTGCTGCGCTATTTCTATGTCGCTTAAATGTTTTTCTTTCATTGTATTCCCCCAAAGTTACAGTTTACCCTCAGGCTCTTATTCTACTCAAACTCTTTAAACAGTTTTTCAAAATCTTCAATGCTGTCTTTAATGTGATATACATGCTTATCTTCCGGGAATTTTTCGGTCTTGACATCTTCTACATATTCTTTGAATGCATTTATTATTACTCCCGCTACATCAGCATACTTCTTCACAAACTTCGGCGTAAATGCCTGGAACAGGCCCAGCATATCCCCGCATATAACCAATTGTCCGTCACAGGGAAGTCCTGCACCGATAGAATATACCGGTATAGTAAGTTTGCTGCAAATAAATTCGGTTAGCTCCGGCGGAACTGCTTCTAACAATAATGCCCTTGCTCCCGCTTCTTCAATCATTATCGCATCTTTTATCAATTCTCTCGCACTTTCCACCGTTCTTCCCTGAGCCTTAAATCCTCCCAGTTGCCCGGAGCTCTGGGGGGTAAGTCCGATATGTCCGAAAACCACTATTCCGGCATCAGCAATTGCTCTGATTTTGCTTATTACCCTTCTGCCGCCTTCCAATTTTATTGCGTCGCAGCTTGCTTCTTTTAAAAACCTGACTGCATTTGCTACGGCTTCCCCATCGGTAGTCTGGTACGAACCAAAAGGCATATCCCCAATTACAAATACATTTGGGGCTCCTCTTCTTACCGCCTGACAATGGGAAATACAATCATCCATTGTCACGGGGATTGTACCTTCGTATCCCAATACAACCATTCCTAAAGAGTCGCCTACTAATATCATATCTAATCCGGCCTCTTCGGCAAACGACGCCATGGGAAAATCATAAGCGGTAATCCATGATACCTTTTCACCTTTTTTCTTCATTTCATAAAAGTCTAATATACTCTTTTTCTTTGCCATATAAAGCCACCCTTTATATTTATATTTTGGTTATCCTTTATTTCATAATGATATACTAAAGCACAGGGCCTAATGTGTATATATCTATTGAGCTATAATATTTTATTGTTTCATTTTTGGTAGTTTCTCCCGATAATACTTTGATCATTTTATTGAAAGCTGCTTCTCCTACCTCTTCTATGCTTTTTTCCCCTTTAATAATCTTTCCTGCATTTATGTCCATGTCATTTATTAAATGTTCATATGTCAATGGGTTCCCGCAGATCTTTATTACCGGCATGATCGGGAATCCTTGCGGAGATCCTCTTCCTGTTGAAAACAACATGCATTGCGAACCTGAAACAGCCATCCCCGTCAATATTTCCATTTCCCTTCCGGGGGTATCCTTTATCCACAAACCCTTTTGATCCGTAACTATGTCCGTATAATCAAAGACCCCTTCTATCGTCCTTGATCCGGACTTTGCAATGGCACCTAATGATTTCTCTTCAATTGTGCTCAGCCCTCCCGCAATATTTCCGGGTGTAGGTTCCCCTTTCCTCATATCGCAACCCATCGACTTGGCTCTTGTCTCCATTTGATTTACGATTTCATAAATTTTCCGACCTGCTTCCGGAGTACGTGCCCTTTTTGCAAGTATATGTTCAGCACCTAGAAATTCTGTAGTTTCTCCGAAAATCACCGTACCTCCCAAATCGACTATCCTGTCGGCAACGTAACCTATGGCACAGTTGGAGGCCAGCCCGGATGTAGCATCACTTCCTCCGCATTTGATGCTCATGATGACATTTGATATATCTACGGGCTCCCTTTGCAGTCCCGAAATACTGACAGCCAGATTCTGTGCGGCATTTGTGCCCGCCTCAATTGCTTTGCTTGTCCCGCCCAATTTCTGGATCTCTATTAATTCAACCGGTTTTCCTGTTTTTGATATTTCATTAACCAGTCTTTCTACGTCGGTACCTTCGCATCCCAAACTTACAACAAGTACTGCTCCGGCGTTTGGATGACAGCCCAACCCTATTAATGATTCCGTAACCCTGTCAAGATCCGGGGGCAGCTGACAGCATCCCTGATGGTGGTAAAGGCCTCTTGTATTATCCGTCTGTGCCTGAATTGCCATAGCCACATCATTTGCACATGAAACCGCCGGTATTATTGCTACATAGTTTCTTGAGCCTGCTTTTCCGTTTTTTCTCATATATCCTTTAAATTCCAATGGAACACACCCCCTTAATCAGCCCGGAATATTCCATGCTTTTTTAATCTTGTATATCCCCTCTGCCGCGCTGACTATCCGCATTATGAACATGTACATGTTCCCCCGCTTCTATGTCGGTTGTGGCTATACCCATTGTTTCTCCGTATTTGATAATCGGGGATCCTTTTTTTATTGATGCAACGGCAGCTTTATGCCCATAAGGAATATCCGACAGAAGTACCAGAATGCTGACATTGCCTTTATGATCCGTCACATTCAGCCGGACACCCTTCTTCGCATTTTCAGCAAATACCACAGCCACATTGTCATTTTTATTGATTTTCAGGCCCACTGTATCTTCCAAGTCTTGTTCCTCCTTATACGTGACCCCTTCACCGATAACGGACGCTTATTTATATACCTTTTCTTTCCATAAAACAAGGTTTGTAAGCACTCTGTTTACCGGTGTGTCTATATTGTGCTTCTCCCCTATTCTTACAATTGCACCGTTAATATTATCGATTTCTGTCTTTCTATGTTTACTTACATCCGCAAGCATAGAGGATACGTTTTCCCTGGTTTTTTCGGCAACCTCTTTACAGTGATTGACAGGGTCTGGGGTGTTTAATGTGATTCCGGCAGCCTTAGCTACCTTTTCTCCTTCAGACACAGCCTGCTCTAAAATCCATTCCGTTTCAGGATAATCAAGCAATTCCCCATTCCTTAAGCCGGTAATTGCCGTTAACGGATTTATCCCAACGTTAACCAACACTTTGTCCCATATGATTCCCATTACGTTTGGAGATACTTTTACATCTTCGAATTTTGCGTCTATGAATATCTGTGCTATTTTATTGATCCTGTCAGTAACCTTGCCGTCTAGTTCTCCCAGTACAGTAGCACCGCTGCCGGCATGCCTGATTCTCCCGGGTGCGAGCATATTAGCTCCATGGGAGGTAGTGCCGCTGATTATTTGTGTCCTATTTACAACTGTTTCTAATTTTTCAATATTGCCCAACCCGTTCTGTAAAGTAAGTACTATTGTATTATCGCCTATGACAGCTTTGTTTGAACGGATTGCCTCTTCGGTTATAGTAGATTTGACAAATATTACCGCTAGGTCAACTATGCCTACATCTTCCGGGTTTGTTGAAGCCTTAATATTTTTAATATACCTGTCTCCGCTTGTCCCTTCTATCCAAAGGCCATTTCTGTTTATTTCATCAACATGCTCTTTATATACATCCAGAAAGTATACTTCGTTTCCCGCTTCGGCAAGCAGTCCGCCGTATACGCTGCCCATTGCACCTGCACCTACTATTACTATTTTCATAATTAATACCTCCAAAATATGTCTGCATCTTTTGTCAACCCAAACACAGAACCCTCTTTATGATATAAAACAAAGCAATCAACTTACCCGGTAAAAACCTATTTATTAGCCATACCTTAATCTCTGCAAAAGTTGATTAATTGCCTATTTATTTATTTTGGGAAGGTCCTCCTCTTTCATGTGAAATTCCTCATCATAAGAAGGATATACCCCATCTGTTACATCTTTGTTCCACGCATTAAAAGCATCTACAATTTCTTTTCTCATCTGGGCATATTGTTTAACGAATTTTGGTTTAAAACTGTCAAATATTCCAAGCATATCGTATGCATTTAAATTGAAACCATTTGCAGACGCTCCCGAGCCGGTACTGATAATCGGTATGCTTATGGTTTTATTAATAAGGGCGTTGAGCTGTGCAGGCAGGCACTCTATTACTATGCTGAATGCCCCGGCTTCTTCAGCGGCTATTGCTTCTTTAATCAGCCTTTCTGCAGCAGCGGTGCTCTTGCCCTGTACCTTAAACCCGCCAAAAGCCGCTGCAGTCTGGGGAGTAACTCCGATGTGCGCCATAACGGGTATACCTATTTCAGTTACTGCCTTTATTTTGTCCATTATGCCGAATCCGCCTTCCATTTTTACACAGTCGGCGCCTAATTTCATTAACTTGCCCGCATTCCTGATAGCATCCTCTTTGCATACCTGATAAGACATAAAAGACATGTCCCCTACGATAAAGGTATTGGGAGCCCCTCTTCTAACTGCTTTCAAATGATATTCCATCTCTTCAATATTTACCGGCGTTGTCCCTTCCAATCCTAAGATTACCATTCCGAGGGAGTCCCCTACCAGGATCATCTCTATATCCGATTGGTCAACAATCGATGCCATTTGGTAATCATATACGGTAATCATACTGAACTTTTTGGAGTTTTTCTTCGTTTCAATAATATCCTGAACCGATAGCTTCTTTTTTGCCATTTTTTGTTCTCCTTTTTTTATTATATTGTTTCCATAGTTATGCCTTCTCGGCTACCTTCTCGCCAAAGATCCCCTGAGGCCTGAAAAGAAGGAATATCAGCAGTAATAAAAATGGAAACGCATCTTTATACACAGGTGAAATATATGCGGCGCCGAGAGCTTCAATTATACCAATGGATATTCCTCCTATAATAGCACCCCTGACGTCTCCGAATCCGCCGCATATAGAGGCTGCAAATGCCTTAAGCCCCAATGTGACACCCATCCTGTTCGTAACAAAGAAAATGGGAGCAACCAGCATACCGCTGAGACCTCCCAGCAATGTACTGTAGATAAATGTAAATGCAATCATTAGCGCAACCGGAATACCAAGGAGCTGTGCCATATCCTTGTCCTGAGCCGTGGCTTGCATTTTTTTGCCGAGGGTTGAATACTCGAAGAACAGATTTTGCACGATTACCAGTAATATAGTGACGCAGAGGATTACTATATATTGATAATCAAAAAACATTCCTGCAAACGTCAAGCCCCCGGTACCGCCAACATTAATAATTGACCTTACTTTCTGAGGAACAGATCCGAAAATGTACAACATACCGTTTTGGAATATTATACCGGCCCCTATTGTAGCAATAATTATGGGTAGATAAGTCCTGTTGCGCAAAGGATAATACACTCCCAGCTGAAAAACATAACCTACTAATCCCATTATGATTAAAGCCAGAAAAAAGGCTATTCCATAGGGTATTTCCAACTTTTCTGAAAGAGCGAACAGGGCGAATGCTCCAAGCATTACCATGTCTCCCTGGGCGAAATTGGTTACGCCCGTTGACCTATAGATAAGTACAATACCAAGAGCAACCAGCGCGTAGACGCCTCCTATGGCAAGTCCCGAAAACAGGTTTTGTCCTAATATAGGTAAAATTTGGGACATTACGTGACACCTCCTCGGCAGCAATTATTGAATGGTTCTTTAGTATGGCTGGCATGAATACCCATGCCAGCCATACGTATTCTTAATTCCTGGTAAGTTTTAAGGTCTTTACCATCTTTATAACGTCATTATCATTTGTTACTATATGATACTGATCCAAACCGTCTCCGTTGTTATCAAAGTTGTATACGCCTTCAACGCCTTCAAAGTTTTTGATATTTCTTAATGCCGCTTGAACAGTCTCCGGTTTTGTATCCGGCGAATTCTTTAATGCCTCTGCCAATACGTATACTGAATCATAGCACCAGGCAGAATAAAAGTCAGGATCCAATCCGTATTTTGCTTTATATGTTTCTGAATATTTCTTGGATTTTTCGTTACCATCAATATGGAAGTCAGCTACGCCATAGGTGCCGTACAGAGCATCTCCCGCCAGTTTACGGCCGGCAACGGCCATTATTGATGATGATCCAACCCAGTTGATGTTAAGCCCTTGTTGTTTTCTCTGTTTTGCAAAAATACCTTCATCCGGGGACATGGTCATATAAGAAAGCATGCAATCCGCGCCGGACTGTTTAAGGTTGGTAATAACTGCTGTATAGTCTTTCTCATCGTTGTTATACCCTTGAACCAGTACAGGTGTGATGCCCTTTCCTTTCAACAATTCCTGCAAAAGCTCTGCTCCTCCCTTGCCAAAAGCGTCTGTCGCATGAAGGATAGCTATTTTGGTTGCTTTCAGGTCTTCCAATGCAAACTGAACCATAGCCTGTGCGCTCATACCGTCATGGGGACGGAACCTGAAAAGCCATTCGCAGTTGCTATGTGTAAGGCCATAATTTGTGCCTCCGGTAAAAACCGGTATTTTTGACGCACTGATTGTGGGCAGCATTGCGGAAACCTGGGTGGAAGGACTTGGACCAATAACCGATACTATATCCTTATCTTCTATAAGTTTTTGAAACGCTGCTACAACGCCGGGGTTTGTGCTTTTCCCGTCTTCTTCAACTAAAACCAATTTTCTCCCATTAATACCGCCGGCTGCGTTAATTTCTTCAACCGCCAAATCTGCGCCGTTTTTCTCGTATCCGCCGGCTTCAGCAGAGGCTCCTGTCATGTGAACAACATGACCGATTTTGATATCCGCCTTTTCAGCGTCGCCGGTGTCCGGAGCACTTGGAGCGCTTGGAGCACTTGGGGCACTGCAGCCTGGCAGAAGCAGTATTAAAGAAAGAGCTAAGAAGATACAAAACAAACTTTTACATTTCTTCATTTGATAAGCCTCCTCAATTTTTTTTACTTAGCAAAATCTGAGCAAACGCTTAAATTCAATATGAACTAATATCATTAAATAGAATTAATTCAATCCCCCTCCTTAAAATATATTTACCAAGATACTGAATATCAAGCGAATGTTCATGATGTTAAGGTTCCAATTATTATGGAATACCTTAATCTCATTTATAAGCAACAGGCACGAAATTGCCGTCGTTGTCAAAAATGATAGGGTGCGGCTCTCCTATGATTTCTAAATTCTCCATCTCTTTTGCCATCTCCGCCAGAGATTGGGAAACCTCTAAATATTCCACATGGAGAGTGGAGTAAATGTGTATTACTTTGGCGTTTTCCGGTTCAACAAGCCCTATGGTCTTTAGAGCAGCCTCCAATATTTGTTTGTCAGAAGAATAATATATTGGGATTCTGGCTTTTTCCGGAGCCATTCCGGTTAAGCAATTAATGTAAGTTGCATTTCTGTCCATTTTCTCTACAACCCGTTGATTGCAGAAATCGGCTATGCCGATCCCTACCGCATTGCCGTCGGATTCGGAAGTCAAATCGCTGACCATTATCCGTTTAATTTTAGGTTTTTCCGGTTCTTTACTATAAAGCGGAACGTAGAAGCGGCCGACCACATTTGTATCCATGCCGGTCCCGCTGATATTCTTACCTATAACATCTAAAATAAGTATATCTATGTCATCAAAGGGAAGTTTCGGAAAATGTTTTTTCTCAAATTTCAATAGCTCTCCTTCGCCATTTTCTAATTCTTCAGGCCTAAAGGCCTTAATAACGGCAGTTTCATCAAACCCATTTTCAACGATTCCCAAGCCGCATAATATTGATGCGTTTTTTAATACTGTTCTTCCGACATTAGTAATCATATGCTCCATACCATACTCAATTGCTGCCTGATGATAAGTTTCGGCTCCTTTATGCTTGCCTAATCCTATAGCCATTATTTTCATAAGGCCGCTTTCAATTTCGCCCTTAAAGTCTGTATGAACCTTAATTCTATTTACTGCCAGAATGTAATCCGCTTCATAGGCATTTTTATCTATCATTACCTTAATGCCTTCTGCTGTTTCTCCGATTTCCACTACATCCATTGTTGATTTCACCGGAGCTCCCATCGATTCCTCAGTTACACCGTAATGGGCCAAAATTTGTTTTTGACCCTCGGAAGTAGCACCCCCGTGGCTTCCCATTGCCGGTATAATAAACGGGTCAGCCCCCATTTCTTTCAAATACTCAACTATTGCTTTCACTATTACATCTATATTTGATACTCCCCTGCTTCCTACAGTTATGGCTATTGTGTCGCCTTTCTTTATTTTGTCCTTGATGTTTATTGAATTAAGCTCAGCCCGGACCGCTCCTGGTATGTCATTAATCATCTCTTTATATATTTTTTGTTTTACCCTGACCATATTAGGAAAATTCATTATTACAACCTCCTTTAACTCTTCCTCCTAAATATGCGCTTTGGACTTCAGGGTTATTCAGAAGTTCTTTTGCCATACCCTGAAATACTATTTCTCCGGTTTCCATTACATATCCGCGATCTGATATCGCCAATGCCATACTTGCATTCTGCTCTACCAGAAGAACCGTTGTCCCCATATTTTTATTTATATGCTCGATTGTGCGGAATACCTCCTGGACAACAATAGGCGCCAATCCAAGGGACGGCTCATCCATCAGCAGAACTTTGGGTTTTGCCATCAAACCGCGCGCTATAGCCAGCATCTGCTGCTGTCCCCCCGACAAAGTCCAGCCAAGTGCATTCTGCAGCCGTTTCAAATCCGGAAAAAGGTTGAATATTTCATTAATATCTTTTTTCAGTTCCTGCTTGCTGACATTTGTCCTGTTTGATACTCCAAGCACTAAGTTATCCGTTACGCTCAGGCCAGGAAATACACGTCTTCCTTCGGGGACATGGGAAATTCCAAGTTTTACAATTGATTCCGGGGACATATTATGAATATTTTGTCCATTAAATGATATCTCCCCTTTCTTGGGATGGATTAAACCCGATATCAGGCGCAGCGTGGTTGATTTGCCGGCCCCGTTTGCTCCAAGCAGGCAAACAATTTCCCCTTTCTTCACTTCAAAGGATATTCCGTGCAGCGCAACAACTGCATCATAGGACGCATGTACATCATGAAACTCCATCATTCGAAACTCACCTCCATTTTCCCAAGATAAGCCTCCACTACAACAGGATCTTTCATAACGGATTTTACATCCCCATCAGCAATTTTTTGTCCGAAGTTCAGCACTGTAACCTGGGTAGAAAGCTGGGTAATAATTGACATATCATGTTCCACCAAGAAAATTGTAAGGCCGTTATTGTGGATACGTCTTAATAATTTAACTAATTCTTCCTTTTCACTTTCATTTAAACCGGCAGCCGGCTCATCCAGCATCAGCAGCTTTGGCTTTCCCGCAAGAGTTCTTGCAAGTTCTACAAGTTTTTGATGCCCATATGGAAGGCTCTTACACTTTTCATGAACCAAATCATATAATCCGACAAACTCAACGGCAGCCATCGCCCTGTCCTTAACCTCCTCTTCGGTACCGCCTTCACGCTGGGATCCAACCATTACATTTTGCCAAACCGTAAGGTCTCGAAACAATCTCAGATTTTGGAAAGTGCGCGTTAACCCAATCTTAGCGATGCGGTTCTGCTTGATGCCCGAAATATCATTTCCCATGAAAACGGCGCTGCCGAAGGTTGGAGTATAAACACCCGATACTACATTGATAAACGTTGTCTTACCTGATCCATTCGGCCCAATCAGCGAGTGAAACTCTCCTTTGCGGACTACAAGTTCAACACCGTCTAAAGCTTTTAATCCCCCGAAATGTTTCCCTATATTCCGGGCTACAAGCATATCTTCGGTTTCGCCTGTATTAAATTCTAAGGGATGGGCGGCGTGAGGCAGCGGCTTCGGTTTGATATAGCGCTGGACTAAGTTGGTGACGATTCCCCAAACACCCTCAGGCAAGAAAATAGTTATTATAACTATTATGAACCCGTATATAACCAGATATATATCCTTAAATTGGCGTAACGCTTCAGGTATCATGGTCAGCAATATCGCGCCAAGTACGGTTCCCACCGCTGACGAACTACCCCCCGCCAATACCATGACCAAAATTTCCACTGAATTAGTATAAGTGAAGCTATCGGGGCTTATATACAGGAATCCCGAGGCATATATACCTCCCCCTAAAGCCCCGAGTATTGCACACATAACAAATGAGGTAACTTTAATTCGCAGACTGTCTACCCCAAGGGCCTCAGCTGCCAGCTCATTTCCGCAGACAGCCAGCATAGACCTGCCAAGACGGCTGCTCTTAAGTTTCCACACGAACACTGTAACCAGCAGTAACACTCCGAGGGCAAACCATAGAAACCTTTGCGACGTATTAAGGCTTACAATGAATGACGGCCTTGTTATGCCGCTAACTCCGTCTGCCCCATTAGTTACTTCCACCCAATTAGCCAGGATCAAGGCAAAAACGACCTGAACACAAATGGTAACCATGGTCAGATAACGCCCGCCCACCTTCAAGGTGGTAATCCCCAGGAACAATCCGATCAATGCGGCAAAAATCAAACCCAACAGCAAGGCCACCCACCAATTCATACCCCACTTGGTAGTCCCCAGGCCGACAAAATAGGCCCCTATTCCGTAAAATACAGCCTGTGCCAACGAAAGCTGTCCTGTATAACCCAACGCTATAGTCAATCCTAATGCTGCGATTGCCATGGCAGCTGCCAGAATAAAGAGATTGATGATATAATTGGAGGAAATCAAAAGTGGTATTGCAACAACCAATAAAACACCTATTGCTATGGCAGCATACTCAGATTTAATCCGATGTTTCTTCGCCTTTTTCGAATCAGTATTAATAAGCATTCCAAGTCCTCCTTATGAACTTTCCCCTTTTTCGTGTGTCATAACCATATTTATACAGAATTATTTTAAAATTGCGCCGGACATTGCAGACCCTACAAGTCTCGAATAGCGTTCAAGGTAACTTCCTTTTTGGACAGGAGGCTTTGGCGCAACCCATGTCCTTTTTCTTTCCGCCAATACATCATCAGAAACATCCAACTCCAAAATACCGTTTATTACGTCAATGCTTATCATATCTCCGTCCCTTACAAATGCTATTGTGCCCCCATCAGCTGCTTCGGGAGAGACATGCCCTATAGCCGCACCGCGTGTAGCACCCGAAAATCTTCCGTCGGTAACAAGGGCAACCTTGTCTCCTAAACCCATACCGATAATTGCAGAAGTAGGAGTCAGCATTTCCCTCATCCCAGGGCCCCCTTTCGGCCCCTCATACCTAATAACAACTACATCCCCGGCCTTTATTTCTCCGCCGAAAATAGCCTTGACGGCGTCTTCTTCTTTGTTGAATACCCTTGCAGGCCCTCTATGTTTTAACATTTTTTCATCTACCCCTGCTTTTTTGCATACCGACCCTTCGGGTGCAAGGTTACCGTAAAGTAATGCCAAACCGCCTGTCTGTGAATAAGCATGGGCTTTGTCCTTTATAACATCTCTGTCTGTAACATGCGTATTTTTAATGTTTTCAAAAACAGTAGTTCCGGTAACCGTAATGTTGTCTCTTAAAAGTCCCATATCATGCAAATCCTTCATAACAGCCGTTATCCCTCCGGCCCTGTCAAGATCCGCCGGAAAATGACTTCCTGCAGGCTTGATTCTCACTATTTGGGGTGTTATAGAAGCAATTTCCCTCACCATATCCATGTTGAATTCTATCCCAGCCTCATTGGCTATTGATGCAAAGTGAAGAAGGGTATTTGAAGACCCTCCGATAGACATGTCTACAAGAAGTGCATTGTAAAAAGCTTCGGCAGTCATTATATCCCGAGGTTTAATATCTTTCTTATACAGTTCCATTATTTTCTTACCTGTTTCTTTGGCCAGGGCAATTCTTTTCCCGGTTAATGCAGGATAAGAACTTCCGGGCAAAGCCATTCCTATGGCTTCAGTCAAGTAATCCATGGAATTTGCAGTACCCAGCAGGTTACATGCCCCGCAGCCGGGCAAAGCAGTTTCTTCAAGTTCCTGAAGTTCTTCTATTGTCATGGCTCCCCTTTGGACTGCACCTGAAGCTTCCATCAAATCGGTGTATCCTACTTCTTTGCCCCTGCAGAAGCCGGTTGCCATTGGGCCCCCGCTTACTACAACAGCCGGGACATTTAGCCTTGCAGCCGCCATAAGCATTCCGGGAGTTATTTTATCACAATTGGTAATTAAGACCATTGCGTCATAGGAATGCCCGTTCATCATGCACTCTATTGAATCCGCTATCAATTCGCGGCTTGCAAGGGGATAATGCATTCCGTAGTTACCCTGTGCAATTCCATCACATATACCGATAGTTGGAAATTCAATCGGGGTACCCCCCGCAATCAATATTCCTTCCCTGACTGCTCTGGCAATATCATCAAGGGCGGCATGTCCCGGCATAGATTCATTTTTTGAATTAACGATTCCGATTAACGGCTTGTCCAATTCCTCGGGTAAATGGCCCATTGAATAATATAAGGCCCTATGTGTGGCTCTTTCCAGTCCCTTTGTTGTTATTTGGCTTTTCATTTGCTTTAACGCCCTACCTTCCTTATTTTTTTTGTAATTCATTGCTTAATCAAAACTGCGTTTAGTTAAGTTTGATTGGCACCAAAACCAGGCATGAGCCCGGGTTATAACCTGGCCGCACACCTTTGGAAATCAGGTTTTGCAACTACTCGATAATAATAGACAGTTGACTAGGACAAAAATTCCATATTGGGTTGGTACTTACTTGAGAGAACAAAGGCGGCTTTGCCGCATTTGCCGCCCATGCGCCTTTTCCGAATACAATGAGGAAATAATGGCGCGGGCACTCAAATCAAAGGTATTTTATAGTATTTTATAGTATAGGAAAGTTATACTTTCCTATACTATAAAAAATACCGCCGCTGCGCATTATTTATACGTTAAAGTTCTCTTCAAAATTGTCATTCAGGTTTTTCCATACGTATACAGAGGACTTGATTGCTTCTTCGCCGGCCTCTATATCTTTGTTTATTATAGCGTCTATGATAGGCCTGTGGCTGATCAGCGCTTCTTTAGCAAATATTTTAATCGGTTTGTCTTTATATATATTGGGTATATATAGATCCAGAACAAAGTTATATATAGTCTGGATCAGCTTATTTCCTGTAGCTCTCCCCAGCGCTGTGTGAAACATCAATTCACATTCTATTATTGTCTCATCACTAAAATCTTCTTTGCCTGTTTCTTTCCTCATGAATTCATATGAATTCTCAAGGGATGCAATATCTTCTTCGGTTGCATTTTTTATAGCTAATTTAATAATTCCAAGTTCTATCATTTCTCGCAGTTCTCTATATTCATTAATGTTTTTACTGCTGACAATCAATTTGAATAATAATGGGTCGAATAAAATACTGTCTGTTGTATCAGCTATATATGTACCGTCCCCACGCCTTATATCCACAATGCCATACGCCGACAGAATTTTCATTGCTTCTCTTACCGACCCGCGGCTGACTCCTAATTTTTGTGAAAGCTCCATCTCGCTGGGCAGCCTGTCCCCTAAATCAATCTCATTTGTGGTTAATAATCTCTTAATGCTTTTAATTACAACTTCTGTAGCCGGCTCCCGTTTCTCCATTTGCATAATGTCTATTTTATGATTTTTACTTTTTAATGAGTCCAATAAAACGGCCCCCTTAATATTTTTATAATAACCATTAGAATGATCTGCTATTTTATTCCCTTATGTTTAATGTTTAATGTCTAACGTTTAATGTTAAACGTCCTACGTTTGATATTAAATTTATAATATCACTTAAATTAAAAAATGTCAAATGATTAAATATTTGAGAACTTGTTTTTCATCTGCAGTCATTGCAGAATCCGCTGCCATATACAGCAATGAAGGTTTTTCCGCCGTGATTCTTCGCAATAGGAGAAGAATGCGACGCAGTCACATCAGTTTGCATATGCTGAAGGATTAGCGCTATTCCCCTATTTTGATATTATATACCCTCAGCTTGTAGTCTGAAGGGTACTCAAGCATAGTCCTGTATAATGAACGGTTGTTGGAATCAATATCGTGGGATGCCAGCACAATATCCCTTACTTTATATTCAGGGTCCATGTTATAACCCGTAACAGCCAGTGTGTGGTATGGCACGCCGCTGGAATAGCAGAATTGCACTATGTCACCCAGGAATACCTCCCTGGATATCTCATCCATATTCTGAACCATTTCCAAATAGCTGTATATTCTATGTGCTTCTGCCCTTTTAACCCAATGTGCCTTAAATACTGCCGCAATTTTCCATGAAAAGGTTATGCGTTTTTCATTGTCCTTATTAGTTGCTCCCGGCTTGCAATACCAGTTGCTGCTTTTTTTATGATTTGCCGGATTTTTGTCGTCTGCCCAGAACATTCCCCCGGCATACAAAACCTGAGAAACAAAGTTTGCGCAATCCCCGCCCCCATGGTGAAAAGATGGGTATTCAGGATTATAGTTTTTCCAGTAAGCATCGATATATGCTTTTGCCTTTATTCTGTCATAAAAACTGTTTGCTCTTTCGTCCCGGCTCTCAAATGCCGTCATCTCGGAATCCTCATCCTCCGACTCGCTTAGGAATATATCAGCATCCTCGATGATTTCATTAACCAGTGGGTTTTCTTCTCTTAAAAGCTGTATGAGCACTTGGCTTGCAAGCTTCTCATCCCTTGCGCTGGCATAGTCGATTCCCAGCTTCGAGGTAAGAAATCGTATTATCCTTTCCTTCCTGTCTATGCTTTGAATGAATACCTCGTCGTGAATTTCCCTGTCTGTATTATCAACGATTATTTTATCATCAAACATAGAGATCCCTCCACAACAAAATGCCCATATGCTATTATATTCCTGCTGTCGGAAAATAATAACCTACGGGCATCTCTATCATTTCCCGAAATGCCGTCAGCCATAATCTTAAAACCTGCCACTAAGCAGGTGGGTGCTCTGATTCCCGCTTCAATCCCCTGATCAATGTCAGTCCGATTTCCACTATAATACGCGAGCTCCCCAATGTAAATTGAGGCTTAAGATTACTAAACCAACGTGCATTTCAGGAATATCCTCTGTTTGATTTAATTATAACCCTGTCCCTGTGAAAAATCAATGTCAAGGATTAATGGCAGGCAGGAAAATTCCGGAATGTAATTATCTCTTTTTAATACTTCCGCTCATTTCGTTGTTTTCATATACAATAACCCTCATTTCATCTCCATCATTCCGGGCATTATAACTTGCGGATATACATCCTGATTCTTCGCCTACTTTTATATATTTTCTGCTGCTATAATCTTTCATCTTGATATATCCTCCAACCTTGATTTATTATATTGATATTTGGTACAGAATTTTGATTTCCGTTATTCATCCCGGTTATTATACCGTCAAACATATAACCGTCTGTTCTGTCAATTGTCTCAATAATGCCTGAGCATACAGTAAACTTTCCGTTTATATCCGCATTCATTTCAGGTATAAAAGGTTCATTCAGTTTGAAATCATCTTCATAAGTGTTATATAGCTGCCATACCAAATGTTCAAGTTCTTCATTACAGTATATTACCGGAAGCTTGATATCATCCTTTGCTTCTCTTCTGGTTATCATATAGTTATGGGCATGAATTCTTTCCGTAAGATTATCAATTATATCATTCATTTTGTATTCTTGTTTGTAATCCATATGTGTCATTAAAAGACTCCTTGCAACGGAACGTATAAGGGCGTGGGTCCTATATATGCTTCCAACTGCCAGAGGGTGTATATGCTCTGTAAGGTTGGTAAAAACTTTTACAAGAGCATCATCTGTTCTAAGCCCGACTACATCTTTTGCAATAGAAAAAAAAGAGTATACATCTTCAACGTTAATTGGCAGTTTTATTTGCCGGTTATTGTCATCCAAAGGGTTGTACATGCTTGTTACATTTGGATCAACAGGGCTTATTTCGGACATCTTGGTCATTGCTATTTCAGAGGCTCCCAGACAAATCAGAGTTCCTGCGCTGTAAGCCTTATAGGGGACAATAACGGAAAAGTTATCTGTATATTCATATATTAATTCCACCAATCTCAAAGCTGTCAGTACATCTCCGCCTTTTGTATATAAAAACAAATCAATTCTATCACAGTCCCCCAATTTCTCAAGGTGATTGTAAAATACAGGTATAATATCGGGCGCTACCCTTATGCTTACATTCTGCCTGTCTCCGCCCATATAACATATAAGATTGGAATTTTTCAACTCTGATATTCTCTTTATTAATTCTTTCCTTTGGGAGTTCATATTCAATCACACCTTCTTTAAGATGCTGATATTCGTTGTCAATCAGCCAGGTAATATTTTGCATGTTATTATTATTTCACGTGTAATACCAAGTATACCAAGCCAATCAAAGGATGCAGAAAATCCCTTTAATGAAAAGTATACTTTAAAATATTATGAGCAAAATAAAATCGGCTGAAAGCCTAAATAATATATACAGGAGGATCCAGAATGGAAATTCAAAACCAAAATTATACAAATCAACAGTCAGGAAACCCGCAAATACACTTTGTACCTTTATCGAGTAAAGTATCTTATTTAGGAACCACTGTTAATTATGGAATGACGGGTACGGGCAATGTAAATGCGTTTAGCAGCCCAAATATCAGCTCGGGAAATTATATTTCGGCTCAACAGCCATTATGGAATACCGGCTATGGTTATATCGGTTCAGGTATTACCAATGCCTACCCTTATATTTCCGCAAGCCAATTTGGGCAGACAGGCAGCTGCGTATTCGACTTTAATTCGAATAATATACACAAAAGGACACTATTAGTCCAGCCTACGGTAGATATTTCAGAGACCTCAAGTGATATAGTCATTTCTGCCTTTGTTTCAAATAGTGCTGTTAACAACATGAATTTAAGTGTAACTCCGGATTCATGTACTATAAGCGGATCGGTATGGACCGGGGCGGAAAACCTGACTCTTCACAGGACAATTCCTCTTTCTACCAGCATAAGGGCTGAAGCAGTAGATGCCACACTAAAAAGCGGAGTGCTGGAAATCAGGTTGCCAAAAACCGAAAAGATGAACAGGAATAAGACTACGGTAAGTCAAGATATTGCTCAAACAAATATATAGCTAAAAAACCATGGCACATTAGCTCTCAACCACATCTAAACAGGGCTGTACAGATACGTACATTCAAGTACGCCGTCCATACAGCCCTGCCTATTTTTTGCGCTTTGTCGGTGTGCAATATACTGTAGAATTTTATGAATTCTTCAATACTATATTTTCTATGTCGTTTGCCACAATTTCACAGTTATCGCAGCATTTTTCCAATAGAAGGTAGATTTCGGTCCATATCATAAGCTCAATAGGATCCTTTGTATTCCTGTACAGTTCTCTGACACCGTTTATATAAAGCTCGTCCGCCACTTCCTCCAGACGATTCACTTCCACTATTGCCGAATGCAGGGTTTGTGATTTCTTAAAATGCCCAAATTCAGCTAATGCAGCACTCATAGATTTGCAGCAGTCGTTGATTATTTCTGCAAATTTTATTATTTCCGGCCTTATGGCCTTGACATTATACATGTCCGCACCAATAAGAACATCTTCTATGGAATCCACCACATCGTCAATGTTGTCGGCAAGACTTATAATGTCTTCCCTTTCAATAGGCGGAAGAAACTCCTTCACAAGCCTGTTCATTATCTCATGCCTTTGTATGTCTGCATTGTGTTCAATCTCATGCATCTCTTTCACTTTTTCCCCCAGTACATCCAGCCTGAAATTGTGCAGAACATCGCTCAGCATTTCCGAAGCCCTTAAAGAGCACTCCGCCAAATCTATAAAAGCTTTGAAATAGTTGAACCCCTTTCTATTATTCACTTAGTATACTCCCTTCTTTATCTTGTCAATTAACACAGCTTATTTCTTCTTTGTTGTACCTCGTCCGCCCCGGAGGCAATATACGTTATAAGCGGTTAAAATAATTTTACAAATATATAAGCCATCAGGAAGCCGACCAGGCCGCATCCGGGAAAAGTCAAAATCCAGGCTGCCGCCATTTCCCTTACTACTCCCCAGTTGATGCTGGAAATCCTTTTTGCGGCGCCAACACCCATTATTGCTGTTGTCTTGGTATGGGTAGTACTGACGGGTATGCCAAACAATGAGGAAATCAAAAGACATGCCGCCCCAGCCAGATCCGCCGCAAAACCCTGATACATCTCTAATTTGACCATATCCATTCCAACGGTTTTAATAATACGATAGCCTCCGATGGAGGTGCCCAATGCCATAACCACAGAGCAAAGCAGCATAAGCCATATCGGAATTGTAAACCGGGTCACTCCAGTCTGTCCGTTAGCCAGGAATATCCCCAGCATGAAAACTCCCATAAACTTCTGGCCGTCTTGGGCCCCATGCATGAATGCCATTGCTGCCCCACCGAGAATCTGTGCTTTCCGGAACATCGGTATGGTCCTGCGCCGGTCCAAACCCTTGCAGATAAGCTGTATGAGCCATGCAGAAATAAACCCGAAACCCAGGCCCAATAGCGTTGACATGAACAACCCATATATGACCTTCATCCACTGTTCGCCGTTAATCCCTGAGAAACCGCCCTGCAATGCTATTGCAGCTCCTGAGATGCCTGCTATCAAGGCATGGCTCTCACTGGTAGGTATACCGAAGGCCCAGGCGGCAGTTGCCCATGTTACAATAGCAAACAGAGACGCACAAAGGGCTATTAAAGCATTTCTTGAATTCCCCCCGAAATCGACCATATTGTATATTGTTTGTGCTACTGTAGCATTGATCATTGTCATGACCAAGACACCAAAAAAATTAAAAACCGTTGCCATTATTATTGCATTCCTTGGGCCTATTGCCCTGGTAGAAACACAGGTAGCTATGGCATTGGGCGCATCAGTCCAGCCATTAACCAGGATGACCCCAATAGTAAGGAGCACTATTATGAAAAACGCCGGGTTGGATGCAAGCTGCTGTAAGAATACTTCAAGGGTTATGCTCATTATTCAGCCTCCGTATTAATAATTATGATTCCTGATATTCCTTGATAATATTAGCATTTATAAGAAATTTCCGCAATGAAAATATTCTGCTGTTACAGTATAATTATAATTCTGTTCAGTTTATGATAAAATTATAAGATAATGTATATTACAAATTGAACAGACAGGCGGTGTAATTATTGAATAAGCATGCAGATATTAAAGAATCAATGCTGGAGAAGAAGATATGGGCTGTAATAGGGGCTAACAATGACCCGGACAAGTTCGGCAATAAGATTTACAAGAGGTTAAAAGCTGAAGGCTATACAGTATTTCCCGTAAACCCTATGTACGATAATGTAGACAGCGATAAGTGTTATCCGAATCTTGCAGCATTGCCGGAGAAGCCTGAGGTTCTGGATATGGTGGTATCGCCAAAGAGGGGAATGGCGTTTATAGAAGAAGCCGCCCAATTAGGTATAGAAAATATCTGGCTCCAGCCGGGCACCTATGACACGGAACTATTAGCCTCGATAAAGGGAAAACACCTGACAGCCATACAAGGGTGCGTATTGGCAGCCCTTGGGCAATAGAAGGGATGGGAGTGTTTGTTATAATAAAAAGAACGCCATTAAATAATAACTGATGACTATGACGGCGGCAAGGGAGACGAAAAATTTCCAATACTCCTTATATAAATCGGTCATTTGCACTTTTAGGTATTCACAGGTAAATAGCTGGCATAAGTGAAGCGGAGAAAAAAAGTATCCTATAAATCCCCAGTTATATGCAAAATAGCAATACAACAACAGCATATTCCCGGATATGGGCAATGTGACAAGAACCGGCAATATTACTCCAAGGGCGGTAGGCTGGAAGCCGGTTGTAACACCGAAGAAAAGTGACGTTGCTATAATACCAAGCATAACGGTATTCGGGTTTTCAAAAATCAGAGTCAAAGCAGAAGTAAGGGACTCCATCCTTCCAATGATTCCCTGGATGAGAAAAACGCCTATCAGAGCATAAAGCACATTAAAATTAAAAGCCCGGAGAGCATCCGTGAGAAAGGCCTTTGTTGGGTGAAGCAAAAATACAGCCAGCAAACTAACAAGCATCCCAGAGTAAAAAGGAACCTTCAGTATCAGATTTAGAATTACAGGAACATAAATTGGCGCAGTGTACTTTAATAGGCTGGCCATATCCTTCCACTTAAAACTATTCTGGGAAATCTCATCATCCCGGATTTTTCTTATGTATAGAAAGTATCCGACAATTACATACAACACAGCAAAAACACAGTTCAATCCAATCAGCTTATAGATTGAAATCTGGGGTGCAAGAGATGATACAACCAAAAACCCGGTTGCATATGGCATAAAGTGAATGGATATATGCCTGCATATCAAATTGATTATAGCCCTTTGAGGTTTGGGCAGGTTCGACTTTTCTCCAAGCTGGTCGACCAAAGGTACCGACATGATGGCGCCTCCGGGCACAACCAGCATACCGATTAATGCGGGAATAAACATAAGAATCAGCCTTCTGCTTTTAATCACTTTTGACAAATAATTAAGGACCTCATCAATGATTCCGTACTTTTTCATTAATACTCCGATAATGGATATTTCAGCTACAACTGCAAGCTGCCATACTTTATTGAGATCAAAAAAAGTACCTGTAATGACACTTCCGAAATCAACAAATCCAAGTCCTCCTAATAATGCCATTATCACTGCACAGATGCAGATCGCAATTCCAATGGGTATCTTTCTTTTACTCAATACGGGAATGAACATAATAGAAATAATAACTGCTGATATTTCTCGCATCTCTTTCTCCCTTTACTTTAATCTAAGCTGTTGAAATGAGAATAATCTACTACTCCGCACTTCAGGATATGTTCTTTAAATGCTAACAGCATAATTATATCAAAATTGTAAATGTTGCACAAATCCATTAAGTTTAGTTACAACGACTTAATGTTGCGCTAATTAAGCCCAAACCATGTAAGGCTATGCCATGCCATATCTCTCCCCCATTATCCGGGGCGATAATCATAATCCCTTTCATATTCATTTCCCAATAAAGTCTCAAGCAAATAAGGCTTGCATCCTGCTATTGCATTTGCATTCTCAACCGCATACATGCACCTTTCCCTGTCATCGTATATTATTCCAAGCACATTCCCGCTGTGTCCGCCGATTAATCCAAGCCCGCCCGTTGCATGACTCAGCTTTTCGACAGCATTATATATGTCATAGGGCAATCTGTTTAAATTCCTCCTTATACTGATTGCCGAAGCTTGGGCTATCTTTGATATATCAGCTGATTCAATGCCATCTTTAACAAGCTTCAATATATCGCTTATATCAGAAAGCGGAGGCAGATCCCTTTTGTTAAATTCCAAGGTGTCAACCACTCTGCTCCCTTCAAATGCAAGTATGTAAAACTTCAGATATCCACCGATATTCTCATAATGCTTGCCTCCCTTATAATCAAACAAAACCATATCCCTAAACACTATGCTATCGGTGGGCTCTATCTTTACAAACTCTTCAACAGCCTCTTTTATATCAAACTGCCTTTTAAACAGCTTTAAAAGGCAGATGTAAACTCCGCAAAGATCGGCAGTGCTGCTTGCAAAACCTTTGCTCTTCGGTATTGATGATTTTATATCAATATCAAATTGAGTATTCAGATAACCGTATCCCCATCGTTTTAATATATTATCAAGCAATGTTGAAGACTTTTGATAATTGAGTCTATTTATAGGTTTTTGGCATTCAAACACTCTGACAGCAGCAAATAGATTGACCGGACAGGATATAAGCATGTCCTTTCCATAAACATGCCCCTGTATTATCTCCCCGCAGCTTCCCGGGTATATGGCACAAGCTTCCATTATTCAAACTCCTTGAAAAGTCTTATCAGCTTATTGTTGCTTTCACGGTCCTTTACGGCAATCCTTATGTAGCTTTTGTCAAGGCTTTCAAAGCTTGAAGCTTTCCTTATCATGATACCGTTTTTAATGAATCCGTCAAATACAATATCTTCATCATATTTCAGCAGCTTTATCAATATAAAATTGGCATCGCTCCTATAAGCTTTAATCCATTCTACTTCGGACAGCTTATTGGAAATATATTCTTTTTCACGTTTAATATATTCTTTTGTGTTTTTTATATAGTCATTTCCTCTGAATATAACACGCCCCGCAGCATTGGCATATGAGTTGACGCTCCATGGGCTTTCAATCCTGCCATACTTTTCTGCAAAATCATGAGTCGCAAATCCATAGCCCAACCTTATACCAGGCAGTGCAAAGAATTTTGTAGCCGCTCTTATTATACAGATATTAACCGAATCTTTGAATATTTCCACACTGTCATAGTCAGCCGGGCAAAATTCAAAAAACGCCTCGTCAAGAAGCAAAAAAGCATTTTTGTGCTTGATGGCATCATGAATCCTCCTTAGTTTTTGTTCGGATATCCTTAGTCCCGTAGGATTGTTAGGATTTCCAAGTATCAAGAGATCCTTCGGCTTCAAATCGGCTTCCAGCTTATCAATATTAATTTTAAAATCATCATCCAAAGACAGTTTTATAACTTCCCTGCCAAGCACAGCAGGCCTTCTTATATATTCTGTAAAGCATGGAGTAAATACTACTATCCTGTTAAACAATACACACGCATTGTTAATAATCTCAATTGCACCATTTCCTGTTATTACCTCATGGTTGTCACACTTAAGATATGCTGCTATGTTTTCTTTAAGTTCCCTGTAATGTATGTCGGGATATGCAGATATTTCGGAATATGCCCTTTCCATCTCCTCCCTCAGGCCCGGAGGAGGGCCCAGGGGATTTATGTTGCTGCTGAAATCGATTATATCCACATTATATTTATCTTTGTATGTTATAACATCTCCGCCGTGAATCATAGTAATCTCCCCAAAACCAAAAAATAAACAAGTAAAGCCAATATCTCAGTTCTGTACATTATTTCAACCGCTCTTTTTATATCATCTCTTTCCAGGCATTTTGCTTTGTCGCCAATCCTCGGCTTTCTTGTTGCCAATCCATGGTATATACTGTCTCCTCCCAGCTGCACTCCAAGAAGTCCGGCAATTGCACCTTCGGGATAGGCACTATTTGGGCTGCTGTGGTTTTTCCTGTCTCTGATCATTATCCGAAAACCATCTGAAACGTTGAACCTGAAAACAGAGGATATACACATTAATACTCCAGTGATCCTGGACGGCAAATTATTAAATACATCATCCGTCTTTGCAGGAAAGAATCCCAAATGCCTGTACTTTTCATTTGAATATCCCAGCATTGAATCCATGGTATTCACCATTTTATAAAGAAAAGCCAAGGGGGCGCCTCCGATCATCGCATAAAGCATCGGTGCGATGACTCCGTCCGATGTATTCTCTGCTACCGTCTCAACGGTTGCCCTTATTATCTCTTTCTCATCCAGGTTTTCAGTGTCCCTGCCCACAATAAACGACAGTTTATACCTTGCTTCGTCCAGCCCTTCCGATAAGGCCCTGTATATCTTCATGGCTTCACGCTGAAGACATCCTGCCGCAATACATGTATATAGGAAATATGTATTAACAATATGATAAATAATGCCGTATTCTTTCACAATCTTTAATATATAAAACGGAATGAAAAATGAGATTGTAATATTCGTTAAGACAATTATAAGCCCGCAGATTTTTAAGAAGCCTTCACTTTCAGATAACTTCCGGGCTATTTTTTCTTCGCATGATATCAATTTCCCCATCAGTCTTACAGGGTGGTGGAAGCCATATGGATCCCCTATTAAAAAATCAAATATAAGTGCAGCAAAATAATCAAGCATGGTTTTTCCCCGCAAATCTTTATAGCCAATGGCTTTATCATACTTCGATACAGCTTCGGAAGAGCCCATAAAAATGGGATACCATACCCCGCCGCGGGAATAGGAAAAGTCTGCGACCTGAAGGATTATTTCAACGCTCTCAGCCGGTGGAGTGAATTCAGCCACAACAGGGCGGTATAAATATAATTGATCTGGATTGTAATTATTCCAAATACAGAAGTTAATTTTCTTCCGTACCCGGTACATTAACTATTACAAGGATTATTTGATATTGGATATTCCCCCCGACTTAATCATTTCGTCAGGCATAGGAAATACAAGACTCCCCCCCATTTTTTCCATATAACGGTTAAGCATGCCTTTTACGTCTTTGCCCATCCATTCGGAAGATAATGTCTCAAATTTAGAATCCCCGCCCCCTCTGCGTTCATCCTTGACTTCCATAATGATCTG
>JAKPKE010000087.1 GCA_029553855.1 Bacillota bacterium
ACCAGGTTGCTCTTTTTGTTCCACCACCCTGGCATCGTTAATCCTGCTATTCAGTAGCTGGAGTTTTGCATTGATAAAATTCAGGGCAATTCGTTTTTCATTTTCATGGGTGATGGTCACTGCTTCTTTTTCTGCGACAAGTGCTTCTCTCTCAGCCAGGAGCTGTTCCAGTCCGGCAGGGGTGACAAAGTTTGGCACACCCTCCGGCAGATAAGCCCTCCGTGGCACCATTGGAACCTCTTCCTGATCTCCTTCCTTTATGAATCCTCTGCTCATTGTTTGTCACGTTTTTCTTTGACGCTCATTAAAGGCGGAAAGATATGAACGTATTGAATTTACGGGTCTTCTTAATGCATCCAGTATTTCGCAAACTTCCGATATGCTTTTTACCTCCCAATGGGCTGGTATTTTGTTATTCTCAATCATTTCATGAATACTAATTCAGTTCCTTAGTGCCTTATGCGTGCCATATTGATATGGAATTACATGTGCTTACGGGTTCTATCAAATAACTAGTGTTAAGGCTATTCAACTATAGATTCAAACAACCTTGAAGTCGTTGCTGATTAGTTCAAGTACGTTCTCATTATAAAGTGGCTGGTTCGCATAGGAAATCTTTCCATCATGAGCCAGCTTACCAATAATAACTGACGGATGGATTTCATATTTATCAGCACACTCCTCGACTCTGGATGTGGTCAGATAAGAAAGATAAGGTTCAAGGAATGCAGTAATCTCTAGATGTTTCAACATTCTGGCAGCAAGCTCATTTGCTTCATCTTCAATCCTGCTTCTTTCTTTGTTGCTGAAGTTGTCAAGTATAAATGGTGTCTTGTCATTTATATGCTTAATAATGTGTGCTATTTCATGCGCAACCGTGAACCAGAAATTGTCAATACGCTTGTAACGGCCAGTATATACAATAACCGGGTTACTTCCTGAAAAGAAGGCTGCCCCATCAAGATATGTCTTACTCAAATGTGGCAGGACAAAAAAGATCACACCCGCATCGTTAAGCTCATTGAGGAATTTATTTATACCCCCGTCTGAGACAGTAAAGGAATGCAGGTTCTCATAAAGAGCCTTCAGCTTTTGTGGATTATAATGTCTGGGTCTCTTTGTCTCAGCCACTAAGCGAGCTTTCCTATACCAGGTTAATGCATATGAAGCATTGTACTGATTATATGCCTCTGATTTTCTTGTAAGACAAGGAAGAAGGTTGGTGTCGAGATGCGAAAAATCAAGAGATTTCATGCCCCAAAACTCCATCACTTGCTCTTTCAGTTCATCTAATTGTTCATAGGGGAGAAGCCATCCCTTCTTTATCATATCATTGATCGGCATTCGTTCGAAGATCATTCCTTTAATGTCTGCCGCCACCTCTTTTTCAGTCTTTCCCTCCTCCTTCCATAAGCGATATGCAGTATCAATGTTTATCCAATACTGGGCCGATGTATTAAATACTTCTCCGAGCAATCTGGCGATTTCAATTGTCAGGGGTTGTTTCTCCCGGAGAATGGTATTCAGGTGCTTTGGAGTAATGCCCATCACATCGGCAAGATCCCCCTGAGTCCACTCTCTAAGCTCCATTTCTTCCCGGATGAAATAACCGGGGCCGAACTTTCTTGCTGCTCTTATTTGTGTTGTATCAACCATGGGGCAAGGTGTTAGTCTCCATAATGTACTGAGATGGCCCTGATCAGGAACTCGCCTGTTATTTGCGATTTATCAAGCCATTTAATCTCTGTCTCCAGTCTGTATTTACTTGTTAGTCTTAAGGAGTATCTGTTAGCATACCCTTTCATTTTTTTAAACCTGAGGCTCGGACTCTTCCATAAATCGTGTATATCTACAGCTGCCTCAATCTTCTGAATAGCGGCAAAGAACTTGTCAACCACATCATTCGGTAACTTCAGCTTTGGTGCCTTGCCTTTTGTGTAAAGGTTAATTAAATCCTTATCTTCAATTAAAACCTTCAATGTAAAAATGAATTACAAAGTTAAACCAAATATGTTAAAATACAAACTATAATATTACATATAAAGTAAAAATACTGCAGACAATTTTATGTGATGGTCTAGTATATCTGGACAATTTTTTTATCAAAGATAATTGGTTATGTTGAAAAGAGGGGGTTTGGGGGAGACTCATAACTCGGTTTTTTGTTAATAAATCATGCAGCTCTCTGATATACAATGAATGGTGGGTTGTTCCCAATTGAAGAATGATCGCGCCTTTCATTGTAATACTGAATAAACTGTGAACAGATATGGTATAGTTCATTTCCCGTCTCTGGCCTCTCAAGATATATTTTCTCGTATTTAATCGTTCTGAAGAAACGCTCGACGTAGACGTTATCAATGGCTCGACCTTTTCCATCCATAGATATACGGACGGTTTCAAGGCTTTTTACATAATCGACATAT
>JAKPKE010000089.1 GCA_029553855.1 Bacillota bacterium
CCTATAACTTATTGAGGGCATGATTGGGAATAACGAAAGTTGTTTCCAATTATTGTTTTCGGAGTCGTACCAGAGTGTGAAGGCATTGTGTCTGTTGAGGACGTTGAAGATACCCACATTCAGATAGTGTTTGACCTTCGGTCTTTCCCATTTGAAGCTGTAGCCGATATCCCATCTTATGTAGGTGGGCATCCGGTAGTTGTTTGGCCTCCCGAAATAATCGAGGATAATGGGGGATCCGTCAGGAAGCACTCCGGGATAAACAGAGGTTTTTACGCTCTCCCAATGGCCGCTCTGCAACGTGAAAGCACTATTGAATCCGCCGTAAGAGGCTGAAAGGTTCAATATATGGCGACGGTCGAATTTTGCGGGGAAACTCTCTCCATAGTTGATGTTATCGAATGTCCTGTCGGTTTTGGAGAGGGTGTAAGCAACTCTGATATGAGTTTTAGGGGCAGTATATCGATACATGAACTCGCCTCCGTAGGATGTTCCTTTTCCCATCTCGATATTGTCGCTCCATCCGGAGAGGGAAGCGCTGAACAGAGTAGTGGCATCGGTATAAAATACCAGATTATTCATAAACTTGTAGTAACCACCGAGTGAAACAAAATGGTTACCCGGAGTTGAGCTCAAGCCGAGATAGAACTGAGTAGACTCTTCTGGCTTGTTCTTTTTGCCGGCAGGCACCATCAGGTCCATTGACCATCCTATCGGCAACCCCTCAAGTACGTGATAAAACTGCACGGTCCTGTCTACCGATGCTTCGAGTTGGAGATATTTTGAAAAAATATAGCTTAAAAGGAGGCTTCCTTCGGGTCTGAACAATACCCCTCTTTCTGTGTTGAGTTCCGACTGGAGGTCGGGAGCGTATAGAGATGCTTTCAGCGATAGCTTAAAAAAGAGGTTTCTTATGGCCGTGGTGGAGTATTGAAAATAGAGTGTGTTCAGGATCGAATGATGGGGATTTCTCACATAAGCCTTTTTTTCCACATTACGACCTTCGCCCTCATAGAGTTTTGACGATCCGGGGGCATTCAGGGAGTACATCAGCTTCAATCCTGTAATAAAGGAATGGCCGTGCCTTTCTTTTTCGGTTTTCAGGTTCAATGTAATCTCATTCAGACCGGATCTGATTGCCAACTCATTAAAAGTCCCTTCCATATAGACTTCCTGTCTCTGTCCTGAGGAAAAGCGGTTGTAAGCCAATGAGGCATCGTATAGTCTGCCGCTCTTCATTATCCGATTGTAGGTCGCCTTGCTCACAATATTGCCCCATCTGAGATAATTCTTGGACAAATCCTCCTTTCCGAAGCCGTAGCTATCTTCAGTTGCAAAGAGAAAGAACTCCAATCGGGAAGCGTCATCAATCCTATATGAAAACTTTCCGTAGAGGTCGAAAATATTGGTCTGCAACTTATCAAAGGGGAGTTTTTCTTTCGGTAGAAAGGATTTCAATGCCTTGTACTCGAGCTGGAAAGGGGAGTATCTTCCTGAGAGGAGTAATGATGCCCTCTCCTTTGAGAGGGGAATATTGGCTGAAGCTCCCGCAAAAATATTGTTGATGAAAGCTGAATAATCGGGTTTTACAAACACTCCGCCTTTGCTCTTAAGATTGACTACGGATGAAGTAAAATTGTTGAACTCCGCATCAAAACCACCAGCCCGATAGTCGGCCGAAGTTATAATTTCCGAAGGAATAGTTGATGTCATTCCCATGAGGTGACTTATGCCGTATATCGGTACTCCATCCAGGGTAACGGCATTATTGCCCGAATTGCCTCCTCTCACATAGTATGAGGAGGTGCCTTCCGCACCTGTGGAGACTCCCGGCAGGGTCTGGATGAATTTGATGGCATCGCCCTCACCGGCAGGCGATATTATTCCTTTGATAGCCTCTATCTGAATGGTGGTCAATCCCTGTTGCTGCCTCATTATCCTCGAGTCAACGATGACGGACTGCTTGATGGCATCCCTTATGGGAACAGCTTCCTGAGCGGAGAGGCTTCCGCAGCCGATAAATATTAAAAATAGTATGGCAATGTAGTATATTCTTTTCATAGCAATGGAGCCCATGGCAGTATATATTTGTTATAAGCGCCAAATATTCCTATGGCATTGGTAACATTATTGTATACATTAGCTCTATCATACACAATAAGCAAATTGTCCATTACTTCATATTTGTTTTGATATGTAAGAACATCCTTATAATAAGCATCCAATTCATCAGAAACCTGCAAAATAGTAAGGTTACGTATAGATTTTTCATTTGTGGCAACCGTGAATTGGCCTTTATATTCTTCTTTGCCACTATTGTAGTTTGGATTGATATATTTGTCAGGATTGGGTATTCTGATATATTGTTTGTGTAGAGGTTTTCCTTCAACAGTCGTATATAATATCGGCAATTTTGACAGATCTGTAAAAGTTTTACCCGTCACATTGAATTGGTCTCAAAACAGATGGTCAGTTGCAATCTCATCAGCTATTACTATATTTCCTTCATTATCTTTTCCGAACATAGATAAATACAATGTATTATTAGCAAAAAAAGACCAATATGAAGACCCGGGATAACGTGATATTTCTCCAATAGAGCTGGAGGAACCAATACCATGGTAAATTGTTATTATTTCCGGCATTTGGGTAATAGCGGTTACTCTCTTTTGTCCCGGAATCTCTATCAGCAGTTGATATTCCTTCCCACCTACAGGACGGAAATTGGTTCTCCACATACCATCGCTTTCAAAAGAAAATGTGGCCACAGTGACCGTATCATTGCCTTTTATTTCTCTCAATACCGCATCAGCGTTGTCAATTATTTTGAAATCTTCAACCTCGCTGACTTTGCTGGAATAAGCCAAATAAAGAGATTGCGTATCGGATGTGTCCAAAACACAATTCACAACTACCGGCGCCTCCTCAACCGACTCCGGAT
>JAKPKE010000184.1 GCA_029553855.1 Bacillota bacterium
TAATCACACACTTTGCACAAATCCGAGAAACGTATGTTTTCCGGGCTTGTTTTTAATTCAGAAACAATATCATCTATTTTGCTCATACACTATTAATATAGTATCAATATTGGTATCATTGTCAAGAGATATTTCATATATGACGGGATTAATAAATGGAAAGTCACCGTGTCCAGTTGGACAGTAGTTCTATTAAAACATGGTCTATCTATTGGCTAAATTATCAAAACAAGACAAGCATACATGTGCCCTCGAATGCTCCCAGAAGGCTGCTGCCATATTCCCGGAGTATAATGTGCCGTTCCGAATAATATCTTCAGATTTATAGATCAAATCAAGGTAAAAAAAAGCCAACGCTATTTTTAATATAAATCATTAACTGTTTCTTCATGAGAATTTTGCTATAATTTATCCATAAAACAATCAAGGATTATAATCTGCATCGATATGGATACTGATCCTTCTCTTAAAGGCAAACCTGTAGCAGTCACGGGCGCCGGCGAAAGGACTGTCATAACCACGTCTTCATATGAGGCAATGGCATACGGTGTTAAAACGGGCATGACAGTCAATCAGGCAAAAAAATTATGTCCGTATATTACGCTTGTTGTGGGGGATAATAAGAAATATGCACGGGCCTGCAAAGAGCTTGAAAATATCTGCAAGGGGTTCACGCCTGATGTGGAAGTATACTCTATTGATGAGATGTTCCTCGATTTGACACTCCCCATGGATAAATCCAGGGGATTCTCAGGCAACACGGGACACCTCCTGTGTTAGCGCCTAAATTCAGGGAAGGCCCTTTTAAGGGTGATGGTAGTATCAGCAGAACATGTGAGGATGGCATCAACAGAGATATTTTATGAAGAAGAACATCTGACAGGAGGCAAAAACCCCCCTGTCAGATTATTGTGCAATGATTAGGATATTGTGAGAAAGGATAGTCAGATTAATGTGAGAGGTGACACCAGCCCTCTATCTTTTTCCACTTGAATCCTTGAATCCTCGACTCCTTGAATCCTTCGCCTTTGAGCTATCAAGTTCCCTATTCATTGGGATTGTGGCTGCAACTAAAGAACAGATATCCCGAGATCAACTTGAACTTAGTTTCAGTTCCCTATTCATTGGGATTGTGGCTGCAACAAACAGAATCATTGAGTTATTAGAACAGGGGGAAATCCCTGTTTCAGTTCCCTATTCATTGGGATTGTGGCTGCAACGAATAGACGAGTACAAAACAAAATTTGAGAAAATAGTAAGTTTCAGTTCCCTATTCATTGGGATTGTGGCTGCAACGTTGAAAGTTTTAATTGCTT
>JAKPKE010000107.1 GCA_029553855.1 Bacillota bacterium
AGCTTACTTTTCTGTCCAGCTTCGCGCTTTTTGCCGCATTTTTAAGTTCATACTTCAGGGTGGTCCTGCTCCCTTTGGCATCGCTGCTTACCTCCACGGTGCCTTCAAGCAGTATCGGCTCACCGGTGACAAAAACAACCTCACTGTACCTGTATTCGTTCTTTTTTGGGGTTATGTCGCCCATTACCCCGGGGTCATAGCCCGGGGCGGCAGAAACCGCGATGCATAAGACATATGTAATTATTAATGCTGCAGCTGTTTTTTTCATATGAAACACCGTCCCCCTACTCTACTATGATTAACAGGGCAAAGTCGTCCTGGGATACTATGTAGAGATTGTCCGTTGTGCTAAGCTCATCAAGCCCTATCCTCTTTCCATTCTTGAATACAAAAGCCTTTTCCGTGTTAACCGGCATATTCGCCATGACCGGATCCCATTTGGTATTGGCCGCGCTGTATACCTTTGCATCCGTAATGATAATCTGCTTATTGGCTATATCCGCTGTTTTAAAGGTTCCTATTGTTATCCTTTCCGTAAATACGGGGTCCGGCTTGTAGGAAAGCTTGTCCTTCTTGTATAGATAGACTCCCTGTGCATTTCCGTCACCGTCGGAAATGGTATAGGTCAGGATATGCTCATGGAACTTGCTGTTACTCCTGTATCTTTCATAGTTATAATGGTACTCATCCAATTCGTGGTAATCCTGCCCCTTACCTGCGGTTTTGTAGTTGGGCCAGGAATATTTATAAGGCTTATATCCTCCTGCGACAAAATCCTCCCGGCTGATCTCGGCTTTTTCAAATACATAGTCAAATATGGAGGTTTCACTGCTGAACAAAAATGTGCCCTCATTCGCCTGAGACCAGTAATTGCTGTCGAGAACGTAGGAGTTATCTATATTGTAATAATCCTTCCCGATTTCGTACAGATAACCTTTTGTAATCCTATAGGTGGATAATTCTTCAAACCCTCCAAGGCTTATTACCGGGGCCGTACTCGTCCCCGAAAGCGACTTGTTCTGTACTATGAATGCCGATGGGCTGTCTTCCAAAAATGCGGTATCCAGGAGCCTTCCATCCTTTATTATTATAGTCCCGTCGCTGAAGCCTACAGTCCTTCCGTCAGAGAGGCTCATCTGCCGGGTAGTCCATTTTACTCCCGTAATATCTTTGGTTGAAGTATCCTCATAGCCTTCCTTGAAGACTGCTTTTACAATCTCTTCGGTACCGTAGTTTTTCCGTGAAGCCGCATAAAGTGTCTTTCCTATACTGTCCCTGAGAACCCCCCTGCTTACTTCAATACCGCTTCTGTAGAAAGCAGAATCCCAGGACAGCTTATATCTGATATAGTCGCCTTTTTTTATCCAGCCGTAATATCCGTAGGAGTATACATTGGATAATATCAATTCTCCGGTTTCATAGTTTACATCCTTAATATCACCTTTATACACCTTTTCCACAAGAAGTCCTTCTCCCTGCACCTCGAGCTTCGTTATATGCCTGTCGTTTGAAGTGTTCAGGTAAACCTTGACCCGGTCTCCCTGCCTCAATACGCCGGCACTCACCGAGATTCTGTTCTTAATTACGGGAGCATTGGCGTCTATTGTATAGAGCTCTTCCTTGCCGGAGCCGTTATCCTTTACCAGCGTTATTCCCTTTGAGGATATGTCTCTGACTCCTGCTATAAATACTATATCCCTGTATGGGTCTTCCTCCTGAATATCGGTTATAATACTGACCTCATAGATCTTTCCGTTAAGAAGCCTTATCACCGCATCCTGATCAAAGCCTATAGCTTCTATTCCCTGGAGATCCCCGTTGATATATATGGCAGCATTGTCTGAAAGCTCATAGAGTTCTTTATTCTCATACTGATCCGCTACCTTTATGACCCTTCCGAGGGTATCGGCATAGAGTATCCTGACTGCCAGTTCAGTACCGCTTATTACTTCTGCGGGTATCTCAACTACCAGGGATTTCAGCATATTGCCGGCATATATGGCTTTTGCCGAGCTGCCCGGCTCAATACGTCCTATATCGACAGGCTCTTTCTGTGCCTTGACTACGGAATCCGGCATCACTTTCAGATTATGGATATTGTTGCTCCTGTCCGTCATTTGCACCGTATTCTGCCTTGGATCATAGAAGTCAAAAATACCGTCGATTTCTTTAAGCTTTGCCACATGCAAAAGCAAAACCTCATCATCCTTGTTAATGGTGTATTCTACTATATCACCCTCCGCAACAAGTCCTTCATTTCCTATCTTTCCGTTTTTTATTACGGGTACAGCTTCCTGGCTTGAAATATCAAGGCCGCTCTTTTTGCGAACGTTGATATTTACCGCTCCGGAAGCAGGGGTCTCAATAATGATTCTTGTGGTATATGTATCCGCAGGCATTTGGAAATCACCGGCTCTTACTACCTCCGACACTGTCCCGAAACCCTTTGTAAAGCCCAAAGCCGTCAGGGATTGCTCCGATACGGCATTCATAATCGCCGCCATCTCTCCTCTTGTTATATTGCCCCTCGGCTGGAAGCTGCCTGATTTCCCTGCCATTATATTCCTTCTAAGTATCTCTTCTACGTAGGGGAGGTTTTCCGTTTTTATCGTGTTCCAATCCTTATAGTTATATACGTTCTTTATTTCTTCCCCGGTAACGGGCTGGAATTTCAGCGCCCTTGCTATCCAGAGTGCCGCCTCCTCCCTGTTTACCGGCGACCTGTAAGCTTTCCTAAAGGATTTTTCATCCGTAAGCCGCCTTATTAATTGATCATATTGGGCTTTTGTCATTTTCCAATTTGCCTTTTTTTCTTTATCGGCTTCCGCTTTTATCTGATCTTTTTCCTCGGGAGTCAGGGCGGATACCGCGTCAATCTCCGACTGCCTTATTATCCCGCTTGCCTTTGCAACCTCCATATGCCCCATAATATATTGGTCCACGGGGCTCAGGGAGGGATTTGCCGCCTTAAGCCCCGCTCCCTGCCTTACCGCATCCTCCTGCCTGCCGATGGCTCTCACCAGTGCAGCCAATATATCCTGTTTGGCAGCCGCCTGATTGGGGCGGTAAATATTTGCACCGTATTCCCTCACTATGGAATACGCACTCATTTTCATGATATCTTCTGCATAGGGGCTTCCTCCTATGTCAGTATAGGTCCCGTTCTTTATCAGGGCTTCTCCTGAGGGAGTGCCGGAATAAACGGTATCTTCTCCCGAGATGGAGAGGGGGCTGATGATTAATGCGAATATCAGTGCATATAGAAGTATTTTATTTTTTTTGCACATAGGATCACGCTCCTACTTTACCAATTTGCCTACCAGCAGGTATTCGCCGGCTTTTGAGATGCTGCCGTAGGCTTTGGTTAAATCATTATGAGTACCGATTATCTCCACAGTCTTTGTCGTGCTGTCATAGTATGCAACGTAAATCCCTCCCGGGTACAGTGTCCTCTTGGATTCTGCATGTTTTAATGCAATACTTATATCTCCGTTGAAGTTTTTAATCCTGTTCTTCTCATTTTTTACCTGCAGTCCGAGGTCTATACCGAAAGGATTGACTATTACAGCATATCCCCGTTTAAGCTTCAATCTGACTTCGTCCCCTCTTGCTCCCAGGGATTTGTTTATGTTTACGCTTACGGCGCTGTCAGACTGATCTACAGGCTTTATTGACTCGGTTTCTGCAACCAGAAGGTTTGAGAGCTTCATTTTCAGCTCCACATCCCTATCTCCTATCTGTACGCTGCTGCCTGGATATTTCTTAATCAGCCTGAGGCTTGCGTTTACTGTCCTTAGATTGGTCGTAAGGTAAGCAGGCTGTTCGAAATCTATGCTCACGCTGCCTTTTTTCACGGATTTTTCACCTATATAGCATGTGACCGATGAGCCGCTTACAATATACGTATCGTCCTGCCTTATTCCCCCTATAGTATCACCTTCGGTTTCATAGTATGTGACCTTTATATAATCCAATGTCTGCCTGTATAGAGTCTCCTTCGAAAGCTTAGATACACCGAACAGACCTACTGATTTTAATTTCACACTATACCATGTGGAAGGGGTAAGGCCGTCTATGAAGTATCTCAGTCTGGTGGCGCTTATCTCCGCAGGCGTTATACTTCCCAGGTATTGGTAACCATATAGGGACTCCTTGCCGTCATCACTTTCTGAAATATATATTTCATAGTACATTATACCCTCAAGCTTCTTCCATTCAAGCTTCAAAGTATCACCGTCAACAGCCTCAAGTGTCATGCCTTCAGGTATCTCCGGCACCGGCTTTTCATAGGAGCCGGATATTAAATTGCTGACACCTCCGTCGCTGTTCAGTACAAGCACGGAAGTTGCGCCCATGGGAATTCTGGGCGTGGTACAAGTAATGCTTCCATCCTCCTCTAACTTTCCTTCTGCGGGAGTGCCTCCTATTACCACCATTTCGGCATTATTGATATTAAGGCAGTGTATCCCTGTTTCCCCCTGGGATAGCTCCGATGCTGCCTTAAGGGTTGCCCCGAATATTACCCTTGCGCCGGGATAGAATTGTATCCCTTCTATCCTTATCCTTTCTCCCCCTTCAACCGACAATACCAGGGGATTCAGTTCAACACCCTTTGGGCCGATTATCCTTGTTATTTCGGGAGAGCTTATTATCGTTAAGCCGTCTCTTACCTCCGCAATTCCAAAATCCGTATTTTGCACCTGCACTGTTTTCTTACCCGGGGTCATTCCCGGAGGAACAGCCGCATAAATGTTCTCGTAAGAAGGCGACTTATCCCCTGTATAATCTCCCTCTCCCGCCCTGGTCGTAACACATTCCATTCCGTCAATAAGTACCTTTACCCCGGCCCAGAAGTTTCTTCCGGTTATTTTGACGGCATTGGTGCCTCTGCTTGAGGATTTGTCCGGAATTATGGCAGTAATAACAGGACTGCTGTCCGGGGTTCTGTATCTTATGTAATGGGGTCTTTCAAGCATGGTTGAGTCAAAAGTTCCCCCGTCTTCATTTACGACAACTATCCTATAGTCCTTGTCGGAATCCGCAGCGGTGCCTTTGGGTACTTTCACTATCAGCTGGTCGTCGTTTGTACTTTTTGTAACTATCTCCAGAGGCTTGTCGTTCAGGTATACCTTTACGTTCCTTCTGAAATCCGAGCCCTTTATTGTGAGGAAGGCGCCGCCGTCAAGGGGAACAAAGGTATATAATTCACTGTAATCAGCAATATTCTCAGGTACATAATCTACAATCTGATTGTCTGCGAATCTTTTTGCTTTATTTTTGGGGTCAATACTTGTAATTACAGGGCTGCTGTCAGGGTTGAGGACGGTAATTGAGCTTACGGCAATACCGTTGTCATCATTGATCACCCTTAAATTCCTTACCCCTAATTTATTAATCGGCGGGCTCTTGACATCTACCTGATTGCCTTCATCCAACACTTTTGCATAAGGGGCAATCCTTCTTGTAACGATAACCGAAGAAGGAGTAGTCTCTATAAGGATTCCCTCATCGTATGATTCAGTGCTTCCCAGATCCATTTTGTGGTTGATTATGAACAGGTGTGAAGAACCGACTATTATATCGGCTTCCGCTGAAGAGTCAGGCTCGGGATTCCCGTCTATATCCATACGGTACCTCTGTATTACACTGTGGGTATCGTCCGATGTCAGGGAAATTCTCACATTTACCTGTTCATATACCGCATATGTTACTGTGCAGTCAACCCTTAATTCGCTCATAACCGCGAAGGTTGGGCCTATAACCGTATCTATCGTCTTTTTGTCTCCCGTAGATTCATCGCCGAAGGCGGACAGTATGCCGATCGAATTCGCGGCATTTGTCCCCGGTCCCAGGTGCCTGTTTACTTTTTCCTGAGCACTTATGAACAGCTCCTCTGTGCCTCCTGAACGGAAGCCGTTTCCGTTTATCTGCATGTTTATGCTGCCAAACTTGCTGATAGAGTTCGGCATTACGCTTGTTATTCTGGGCTGAGACTGAACATAACTGAAGCCCTTGTACGTACATGTACCCGAGTCGTAATTTATAAGTATTACGTCCACAGGACCCTTGACCTGGCTCGAGGGCACCTTTACCCTGAGGCTGTTCGAGCTTATTTTGACCGGGTCGAACCATTCCACCTTGGCAGCCTTGCCTTTGAAGTATACCTTCGGATACCCGCTCTCGGTCATATCCTCCGGATCCCTTCTGAAGTCCTGTCCGTTGAGGATTACATATTCTCCTCCTGCGGCAGAGGCCCTGTTGGGATCTATTGAGTTGATTACCGGATTGCTTCCAGGAATCCTGTATTTAAAGCCCGTTCCTCCGATTTTATCATAGTAGACGGCAGTTCCCCCGTCAAAGTTCACTGCCATAACAGGTACCAGGAGCTCGTCCTTGCCTGCAGGCAACGGATATGGATATCTGGGCACCAATGCCCTTATCATTGTAGAGTTGATAAAGTCCACCTGCTGACACTTTTCAGACCCAAAATATATTTCAAGGCCATTTTTAACGAAATCAGAACCCATTATTGTTACCACAGTTCCCCCGTCTACAGAGCCGCCGTTTGGGCTTATGCTGCTTATGACAGGGTGTGTGGCAGGTTTCATGAAATCAAACCTTATATCTTCTTTGGACTTTGCCCCATCGGGATTCAGCACCTCAACCTTCAGAGACCCGAGAGGAATTTGCTTCCATTTCAGATAAGGGAATGAGCTTGCTCCCCCGGCAAAGCTATAAAATCTGTCCGGTATATCGACATATATGGTGGTCAGATCCTGTACTTCAATCATATGACCGTACAGAAAGTACGAATCGGGAGTAAGGGGATCACCGTCCGGGTCAAAATCGTCCTCATAATATATATTGCCTGTCCCGTTATCCGTTATTTGTCCCAGGTCGTTATACTTATACGCGTTAAGCTCCATTCCTCCCAGTATAACCACCGAACCCTTCCTCCTGGGATCATTGTATTCCACTGTTGAATCGGGAAATACAAAGTCTTCCCCTTTAATAATTAGCTTTGTACCTTCGCCCCCCTTTACCGGTATTATCTTGCTTATTTTAGGATTGGAGGTTATGCGCTTGTACTCGAAATCCGCCTCCGCCATTGAACCGTCTTCGTTGATAAGCTGCAGCTTGGTAGCTCCCGGGAGAGTACCCGGAGGGGGAATTATTATCACTGCTTTTCCGTCTGAGGATACCTTGCCCGAGACGGTGGCTTTTTCTCCGTCTATGGTCACGTATATTCTGGGGGTTAAATCCGCGGAGGTATCAAAATTCTCTCCCGTGATAGTCACCGTTTCTCCGCTTATAACCCCGCCCCTCATATCTGCATAGGCTTCTTTCAATTCGTTTATCTTGGGCATTTTTTCATCTTCCCTGCTTGGGTTTCTGAACTCAAAGCCGTTATTAACGGTGAATTGCCCTTCGCTGGGGTTGGTTACCTTAACGTCCGCACCTCCCGATGCCCCGTCTGCTTTAACGGGGAGTTTGAACTTTATCTTTGTGCCGCTTTTAATTATCTTGCCGTCGACTACCTTGTTATTATCGTCAAATACCATTATCTCCTGTTCGGGAGTATCGGGGTCTTCGGCTATAACCCTTTCGCCTATCGTTACCGTTGGTTTGGTACCGTCTTCCTTGACTTCAAAATCCTTCCCTTTAATCGTCATATATATGATTTTGTTATTTGGGCCGTACCGCGGGGTAATGCCGTCAATATTAAAAAAGGGAGCAGTCACATCAGGATAATAGGTGAAACCTCTTATCAGCACCGCTTCTTCGCTTCTCGAATAATATTCTTCCATTGTGCTGGGATTTATCTCTTTAAAGATAGTGGTGGTTGTCCTGATTGTCAGATCTACCTTTGTGGGTTCCTTGACCGGCAGGTTTACAACAGGGGGTTTTACGATTATTATGTCTTTTCTCACTGCAAATTTATTGGCGGGGTCCTCCTGAATCCTTGCCTCCCCGCTGATATATATCCTTATTTCCCTGATTATCGTAATATCGGGGTCCACACCGGGGGTATATCCGTCTCCTGCAATATCATATACCCCATTGTATTTTACCTTATATGACGAAACGTCGCTGAGTTCCGTAAAATCTAAGTATTTACTGTATCCGATAATTCCATCGTAAACCACATTAATAATCTTATCGTAGCCCAATGCAGAAAAGTATCCTATATTGCGTCCTTCAATGGAAATATTCTTCTGCTCGGTCTCTTTTTTGAAATTCGGTATTACACCGTCGGGATCAATACTTAAAGTATTTCCGATATCCAGATATATAAAAGCGTTCTTATATACTATCTCGCTTCCCCTATCGGGGGTGGTAAGCACAATATCAACTATTCCGGTATCTGTCCAGCTTTCCGGGAGGAGTGCCCTGAGGCCGATTACATCGCTTCCGGACTGTATTGTCCCGAGATTTGTACCTTCTTTTTCCTTTAAGCTGTACTGAGCGTCTATGGTCTGGACAAAAATCCTCATATTTGGGGTAAGCTCCGAACCGCCTTCGGATACGTATATGCCTACGTTGTTGGCTCTCCCTTTAGGGCCGGAATTGGGGTCAATCCGGGAAAAGGTTATTCCCTTCAGCTCATTGACCACCATGATTGAATTTCTTAACTGGGATATTATCTGATACCTGCTGTCCCCGTCAAGGTTGCGGACTATACTCACATGGCTGAGACCCGTATCATTGGGCGACTTGAGCTTATTGATCACAATGCGGCTGTCGCTCATAATATCAGCAGTCAGGTCATTGCCGTCATTGCTCATGCTAAGGCTATAGGATCTGCCTGATACAAAAATATTATCATTGTCCGTATCCAGGTTTTCGAATACAGTACCTGAAATGTCCAGGGTATCTCCTACATATGCCTTGTCTTTTGATACTGAGCGTACTGAAGGTATGCTTTCCAGATTAAATTCTATCCCGGCACCTGTAAGGTCAACCGTTCCCCCCTGGTTAAACACTCTTATCTTGTTTTTCAGACCTCTTATCTTATCCAGCTCTGATTTGGCATCTATTATTATCTCGTATTCATTGGATTCAGGGCTTATATTAAGCCTTACGGCTCCCGATACCCCTGCCCTGACTGTCGGATTCTCGAAGCCCTCTCCTCCTATTACCAGTCTTTCCCCTTCCTTTATGGGGCTTCCGGGCTGCTCCTCCTTATCCATATTGTTTACCTCATAGGTAATAGTCAGTACTTCTGCAGCACTAACTTTAACGGTATTTATGGGCATAGAAAAAACCAGTATGAATACTAAGAAAAATGATATGAACCTTTTCATATATGCTCCCCCTATATCAGATCCTTCACTGCGTTCAGGATGACAAATTTCGTATCCGGTGTCTATATAATTTTATCGACATTTTTCTCAAATGGATGAAGTGCTGAAATTATTTAAATTATATCACATTTATAAAGGAAACGGGAAGAGCGTAGGCTGTTCCGCAAATGTCAGACGGGAATAGCCCCTGCGTTGTTCCGTAAATATTAAGTGTTTACCACACATTTTTCACATTTTTTTCACAAACCTATTGCATGTTCGCCTTTTATATATTATAATTATATCTGTATTTAACCCCTGAATAATTCATGGCTTATGAATACATACACACAATCGTTAACCCCACTCATATTGCACCTAAATGGTGCACTTTTTTTTTGATTTTTTTTCTTTTTAAAGGAAAAATTTGTTTTATGTAGAATAATGCAGTTATGGGGTGGTTGTATGGACAATTTGGGCAATCGTGTCATTGCCGAAAAGTATGAAATAATTGACACCTTGTTTTCAAGTGAGCTGCAATCCATATTTTTGGCAAAGTTATCAGGTGCAGAGGACCCAACGCGATTTATCGTTAATGAGTTCAAAGACACTGAGATTATCTACAGCATGAAGGATAACTTCTCCAAAGAAAAATGCGGCATTATCAGAAATATCGTTGAAACCATTTACGAAGATTTCTGTTTCTTTGTAGTCTGCAATATATGTACAGGGCCTACCATGGAAACCTATCTGTCCGACAACAATCTCAGGCTTACAGAAAAAATGTACCTGACCGACAGCTTTCTTTCCCAGCTTATTGATATTGAAAAATTAAGTCCTTTTATTGTTTATTCCCTTTGCGACATTAATAACCTGGCTGTAACAGGCAGGAGAAATATTTGCTTTAATTGCAACCTGAAGATTACGGAAGATATGATGTCTGTATCCAGAAGCGATGTGTCCAGAAGGGCAGGAGAAATAATATGCTGTATCTTTTCAAACACAGCTGCCGCAGATTTAAATCATGCCAATAATTATATGCCCCCGGCCCTTTTCCCCATAGTGCAGAATTGTCTGGAGGGGAAATATGAATATATGGCAAAAGTGTACAATGATTTTAAAAGCCTGCTTTTGTATTCGGTCTTTATGGGAGGCGGCTCGGTAGATAATCAGATAAGGAAGAACTATCAGAAAGCGAAAACCAAACGCAGACTTACCCCATTGCGAAGGCTTGCGGCAATGGTACTGATACTTCTGCTGGCAGGGGGAGCATGGTTGGTTATTAACAATCCTGATATATTAACTTTTAATAGATCTGCACTGAAGAACACAAAACCCACAGCACAGTTTACGGCAGATAAAAATCAGATATATGAAGGGGAAACAGTGGTTTTTACTGATCAATCCCGCGACCCGGATGCCGGCGACAGCATAGCGTCTTATTTGTGGGTGATATCCAAAGATAATGCACCCGTATATAACTCCCCTGATCGGAACATAACCTTTACATTCCACGAAGCCGGGAAGTATGAAGTCCATCTTGTGGTTGCAGATACCCACAATGAATTGAGCAATTCCGTTAAAATTTATATAGATGTACTTCCGAAGCTGATTTTGCCGGATGTTGATGCAAGCTCCGGCGAAGGGAATGAGAAATAGGTTTCGGGGCTGCGGTTTTACGGCCTGTTTATTATGACACTACAGTCGTCCAGACAGCTCTTCGTGTAGTCATACCGGATTACATCCCCTATTTCATAGGGGTACTTCTCAATGGTTCTCTCTACAGGCCACTGTTTATCGTTATAGTCAAACTTTTCTTCCCCATTCTTATAGCCCTTTATCGCAAAGTTCACTATTATATCTGCGTTTATTTTATTGGCCGCTGTCGTCCCCAAAGGCACAAGCCAAGAAGTCGCAGGGATAAGATACTCTCCCCTCCAGGTTGCAGAGGTTTCTCCTGTTATTGTCCTATTGCCGTCATCCAATACAATCCTTTCCCAGCTGCTGTGGCCCCCTTCTCCCGCCTTATGAATTTCCTTGTTTGAGTCTATCCAGTACAAATCACACTGAGGGCCTCTTATTCCGGGTACTCCCGAATAGTATGCGTAGAATGTCGGCTCTATTTCTACCGTATCGGCTTCTTCATTGAAGTTGGTTGTATCTATTTCAAATTCAAAGATATACCCTTTCGTCAGGCTGCTGAACCCCGGCACAATACTATATCCTCCCACTATAAAATTTTCGGAGTCTATAGCCATTGAGTTTACATTCATGGGTTTGTCCGGATACCTGCCGTTGACGTTATAATATGGTTCAAGTCGGAAGTCTTTTATAAGGACTACCCTGAAATCACTCATTTTGAAGCTTTCCTGCACCTCGAAGTCCTGCCAGTAAAAGTTGTCATCAAGGTTGTCAGAATCATAACTGCCGTTTGTTCCCCCATCACTCCACAGCCCGTTGCTGTCCCTTACCCGCAGATATATACGGTATTTGCCGGGGCCGATGTCCGAATACTCGGTTTTTATATTGGTATCATATCCATTCATGTCCCCTGTGCCCCCGTTGCTTGTATCATATTGCCCATCCTGAATACCTGAAGAAGGCAAGGTGTCATCGTCGTTATACTTTTTTACTATCCAGTGCCATCTGTTAATTTTGGACAGGCTCTGGGGGAAGGACTGATCCCTCACCAACAGCTGTTCTTCCACAAATATCGGATTCCTGTCTATGGTGAATAAAGCAACGGGACGGCTGTTGGATGTTTCTATGGTGTTATAATCACTCCAGACTCCCTCAATATCCTTAACCCTTAATTGGATTGTGTATGTTCTGTCCGGGAGGCAATCAGTCTTATTCATCTGCTCATAATGCCAGCTCATGTCTGAGGATTCTTTCCATCTCCATTCACTTTCCGCTATTCCTTTATCCGTCCTTGAAACATTATGGTCAATGTCATAACTTCCCGCGTCATATGCTCTTACTGTGTAAGTACCGTTTCCGTTCTCCTCTGCAGCTATTCTCTGCAAAGCTATAGGCTTTCTGTGGACATAAACGGTCAGGTTTTGGTCCCCCAGACTCCACTTGTAATAATTCTTATCATCATTGGTATCACTCAGGAAACGGAGGTCGTTTTTCGGATTATCCCTTGCTTTAAGGTTTATTATATATTTGCCCACCTTATCAAGTTTGGCAGGCGGATCTGTCATGAAACCCGAAGGATTATGATACTTAGACAGCCCCATGCTGTTGTCGAAGTAATTGGGATCATGGGATATCTGCCATCTTATGCTGTGTTCGGGATCGCTCTCATAATCGCTGTATGCACTTTGGTATTCCAGTTCATCGCCCAGTATAACATAGGTTGTTCCGGCCCCGAAGATATTTTCATAAATCCTGTAGATGCTGTTTAATGCAGCCGTGTATTGCCCTGAGGGATAGAATCCGCTTGAGGCTGTTCCCTTGAAGATGTCAAGCAAGGATAAGTATTCCTTTGTGGTATCAAAGGTCAATGTGGTTGCAATAGGGGTAACGAAATTATCTATATAAAAAGCATTATACTTATATCCAAGTTGTCCATATTCTGTATTGCCTGTTCCATAAACACGCCCGTTTTCATCCAGTAAAAATATGGTTTTGCCGGATGTGTAAATTTCTTTTATATTCTTGTACGGAAGGATTTTATCGCTGCTCACATAATAAATTTCGCCGGATCTTCCATAAATAATCTCCCTCACGTTTCCGTCATTCCTGAGCTGATAGATATTAACCCTGCTCCACAGTCCATTGCATGAATAAACCCCCTTTAACTCTCCCAGGCTTACCAGGTTTGTCCCCATTACGGGGTCGGGAGAATTAGGGTCCAAATCATATTGATATGTAATATTATTACTGTCAGTAATATAATATTTATTTGCACCCGCTAAAAATGTGTTTTTAATATTTGTCAAAGGAACATTAACCAGAGTTTTCCTTAATTCTGTATATTTCTCTTTTTCATATATCTTTATATCATTTGTAAGCATTTTTACAGTTCCATTTTTTTTGTGTATTAAAATACTCCTACTTGTGCTCTCTATTCTGTCCACTCCGGTTTCATCAATATTGTAAGCAGGGTCCAGCCATAACTCCGGATACCAATATACATATCTACCGGTATCTTCTCTTTCTGATGTTATACCTACAAATTGCCGTATCAAGTCAGACTGATATTGAACAACAACAGGCACAGGATAATCAGACGTTGTGGTACTGGGGCGATATGATACCGCATCCTTTATCGCCCCCAGATAACTTAACGTGCCGCTCTGTCTGTTCCTTATCCGTGCCTGCGTAAAGCCATATGAATATGTTTTATATATATTATCGTATATAGTATATCTCATATAGGGCGTTCCATCGGCAGCAATAAAAAGTATTCCACTATAACTTATAAATGCTACTCTATCGCACACAAATGGATTATTAAATGCTGTTACCTGACCATCGCTATAAACTTGAAATGCCTTGCCGTTGCTATCTATAAGACAAAGCTGCGAGGAATTATAGATAGCTTTAGTTATACCGCTGATGCCCGGCAAGGTTGTGATAATACTGCTTCCGTCAGGAACATATTTGACAGTTCCATTATTCATCAGATAAAATGTGTTGGTTCCAGCCAATTGTATTACTTCTTTTATACCTCCAATATTTGATGCTGCTTGAGGGAACATCTTTTCGCCGTTTGGCAATGTAGCTGCCAAAATAGAATCTCCTAATTTGAGCACATCTCCGGATTTCATATAAAATAATGCGGTATTTTCAAAAGGCACTATTTTTGATACTTTATCCGGAAGAAGCGTCAGGTCTTTTGTTCTGTCAGGCACAACCCCATATAGCGCAAACTTGTTCGTTTCAATATAGGTTTTAAGATCCTCTGTCATATCCCCAAAGGAAAAATAATTGCCGGAGCCTGCACCATAGTTTTTCGCCGAGGCATCGGATAAAAATATCATATGCCTGTCTGAACCGGTCCTTAAAGTTATTGTGTTCAGCCTGTCAAAGTCAAGGCTGTATATGTCGTAGCTTACATTCGATATTTTCTGTTCCTTTGTCCATTGTGTATCAATAGCTATGTAAGACTTGGAAAAATCTATTTCTTTGGTATAGTTGCGTGGTATGCCTGAATGAAAATAATAGACAGTAGTTGTTATTGTCCCTGAATTCTTAATATCGCCGGTGACTGAGAAATCAACATGTTTATAAGTAGCATGTGTGGCATATGGTTCGGCCCAATTATGCCTTTCTTCCGTTCTTATGGCTGTAATGGTAGTTGACGGATTTCTTTTTGGAGATTCTGCAA
>JAKPKE010000108.1 GCA_029553855.1 Bacillota bacterium
GCTTTTTTCTTTAACTGCAATATCTGCTTGATTTATGAAGGCCATCTCTTTAAGCTGACGGCGGTTCTTTGAAATGAGGATGCATAGGGGCAAAAAAAGAAGCTCTTATGGAGGGAGGCCCATCGAACTCTCTACGGCAAGAGAGTACGATACCGAAACCGGACTTTACTATTACCGGGCAAGGTATTATGATCCGAAAGCGGGGAGGTTTATTACGAGGGATCCGATACTGCATCCTTCAACTGGAAATAGTAAAGGTTGCAGAGGAAGTAGTTTAGCATATCAAAATGGTGCACCTTCATTCGAAGATTTGCAAAGGAATCCGCAAAACTTAAATACTTACGCTTACGCTATAAATAACCCTATAAATTTTGATGATCCATTAGGTTTAGCTTGTGGTTCTGGCTGGAAACAAATATTTGTGCCTGACAACTGGTTCGGATGGTACAGTTTTGAAGGACCATGTTCAACGCATGATGATTGCTATGGATGTGAAGGCAAAAAAATGGGAAAATCACAAGAGACATGTGATGCTGAATTTTACAGCGATATGAAAAGTACGTGCAATAGTTTGCCTCGGGGTGCGTATTGGAGAAATCATTGTAATGGCACTGCTTCAATTTATTATGATTATGTAAGAAAAAATGGCAAACCATATTTTGACAAAGCAAGAAAAGAATGCTGCGATAAATAAAGGGTGAATATATGAAATTTAATAAGATGCTATTTTTAAAGTTAACAATTATTTTGTTAGGAATTATTTTAGCCGTGCTTACTGGATTATATGGTGCTTATCCCAGCATGTGGTATGTTTTGTGGGCATTGCTTCCTTACGGGGCATATTATCTCGCATCACTGAAGTTAAAAAGCAGAGGTGCAATTATTGGTGGTGGCTTATTCATTTTGGGAGTTGACATATTGATCCGTATTCAGATTTTCTACCTTCCAAGTTCGTCAACTGATTCAATAGCTCTTGTAACAATGCCTTTCTGGGAAAGCATAATAATAATGCCTGTTGGATTTTTATTTGGATGGTTAATTGAAAAAGGTATTATTCATTTAAGAAGCAAGGGAATATAATTGGGGTCATATTGAACCTTGATCTGGTCAAGTAAAAACGGACACCCGGTTAAGCTGCTTTTGCCAACATAAAACCTCCCCGGGGCCACGGGGGACGCCCTTAAGTTTTTAAGTATTTCCGTCTGAGTCAGATTACCAAGGGCGCAGCCGCCCAGCTATACCGCTATGATTCCTTCGGCCGGATAACGCAATCAGGCAGTGTTGTCCAGCCCTATACCTACACGGCAAGGGAGTATGATTCAGAGACGGGGCTTTATTATTATCGGGCAAGGTATTACGATCCAAAAGCTGGACGATTCATAACCAAAGACCCCATCAGCTTCAACGGCGGGGATGTTAACCTTTAT
>JAKPKE010000118.1 GCA_029553855.1 Bacillota bacterium
GATCTGGCTGAAATCGAAGGAGAAGTTGCTCCTGTGAAAACCCAAAGCACCCCCACGGTTACTCGAACCACCGCAAAACCGGGAAAGAAAGCAACTGTCCTAGATAACAGGATCAAAATTGAATTCCCCTTTAATCCTGAAACCTTGGATATCGTGAAAAGCATCCCCGGAAGAAGATTCAACGGTGACGCCTATCCGAAACACTGGACAGCGCCTGTTTCCATAGATGCTGTCAAGATTCTTAGCAAAAATGGTTTCGCCTTAGATCCGCAGCTGGAAGTTCTTTTAGAACAAAACCAAATCACAGTTGAAGAAGTAAAGGAAATCAAGATCCCAGGGCTGAAACTAGACTTATTCCCCTATCAAAAGAAAGGAGTTGCTTTCATCGAAGCCAAAGGCGGCAGAGCTTTACTGGCAGACGAAATGGGGCTTGGGAAAACTATTCAAGGGCTTGCCTGGCTTCAACTTCATCCCGAAAAGCGCCCCGCAATTATCCTTTGTCCTTCCCACCTGAAACTGAACTGGGCGAAAGAAGCCAAAGCCGTATTATCAGGAAAGCCTGAAATCCAAATCCTTCAAGGGACAAAGCCTTACGAAATCACTGGGGAAATCATTATCATCAATTACGATATCCTCAGTAAGTGGGTAGATACTTTAAAAACCATTCAGGCTCAGGTACTGATTTTTGATGAAGCCCATTATATCAAATCTAATTCAGCCCAAAGAACCAAAGCAACCAAATCCTTAGCAAAAGGAATTCCCCACGTTATAGCCTTGACGGGAACGCCGATTGTGAATAGACCGATTGAGGGATTCAATATTGCCCAAGTAATCAACAATAAACTGTTTCCGAATTTCATGGACTACGCAAGGAAATACTGCGGAGCGCATCATAACGGTTTTGGATGGGATTTCACTGGGGCGACCAACAAAGAAGAATTGCATAAGAAACTGGTTGAATCCATAATGATTCGGCGGAAGAAAGCCGATGTGCTTCCGGATCTGCCGAGCAAACTTTACTCCTACACCCCAATCAAACTGGACAACGAAAAAGAATACAGAAAAGTTGAAGCGGACTTCATCCGATTCGTCAAAGAAACCAAAGGAAAGGAAGCGGCTATCAAAGCCAGCAGAGCGGAACACCTGGCGAAGATCGAAGCCCTGAAACAACTTTCTATCCAAGGGAAAATGAAACAGGCAACTCAATGGATTAGAGACTTCCTCGATGCCAATGGAAACAAATTGGTGGTATTCGCCGTACACAAAACCACGGTTGACCACCTGATGGAAGAATTCAAAGGGGAAGCGGTTAAAATTGACGGATCAGTTTCCGCAACAAAACGGAACGAAGCCGTTGAAGAATTCCAAAACAACCCCAAAGTTAAATTATTTGTAGGGAATATCCAGGCCGCTGGAACTGGATTAACTTTAACTGCGGCATCCTCAGTGGCGTTCCTAGAACTTCCCTGGACTCCCGGCGAATTAGTACAGGCAGAAGATCGGTGCCACAGAATCGGCCAAAAGAATACGGTTAATGTGTATTACTTGCTGGCGGCGGATAGCATCGAAGAAAAGATTGCGGAGATCTTAGATGAAAAGAGATCCGTATTAGATGCAATAATTGACGGAAAAGATCAACAAGATATCGGGACTTTAACGAAGTTGATGGAATCTTATGAGAAAGGAGGAAAATAAGATGAAATGTAATTTCTGCAAAGGAGAAGCCGAATACGACGGAAAAACAATTTACGGACCATGGGCGTTTATGTGTAAAAGTTGTTTTGCACAAGTTGGGACAGGATTAGGATTAGGCAAGGGGCAAAAACTGAAAACAGAGCCAACAACTAAAAAGGGGAGAGGGATCAATGATGCAAATAGAAAACAATCTTAACCTGATTAAAAAGATAACTTGGGGATTCGTCCGGGATACAGGATTTGAATTCGATGATCTATTCTCGGAAGCATGCGTGGCCTGTCTTGAAGCTCAGCACAAATATAATCCCGAAAAAGGCAAGGAAACCACTTTCATCTTTCATATAGTAACAAATCACCTCCGGATCCTAACCAATCGGGAATCGCTCAGGGGAGCCAAAGAACAAAAATACATTCGGGACTACTACCCAAGCCCGGAGGAGGAACTGCTGGCGAAGGAAGAATGGGAAGGGATCTTGCGGAGTCTATCCCCAAAATCCAAAGAAATCTATTCCCTGCTAATTAACGAAAACAAACCGTATCTTCCGATTGATAAACCGAAATTATGCAGAGGAGCAATAAAAGAAGAACTTCGAAAAAGAGGATGGAGCTGGACAGAAATCTGGGGTAGTTTCCGTGAAATCAAAGAGGTCTTAGCCCAAGCCTAACTCAAATAAATAATATTTGTATAATAGGGAAGGAGGGGAAATAGGTGGATATTCAAAGGCTCCTGCAAGATCATAATATCAACTTTGTACTAGAAGGAAATAAGCACTGTACGGAAGGCTGGGTTAATGTCCACTGTCCCTTCTGTCCCGGTTCCCAGGACTATCACCTTGGTATCCAGCAAGAAGGAAAAGGCGCCCATTGCTGGCGCTGTGGGGGTCATACCTTGGCTCAGGCTTTAAGCCGGGTACTCAACTTACCGGAGCCTAGCGTACGCGCTATTATGAGAGGGTACGGCACCAATACCAGCCAAAGAATAAGGAGGGAAGAAGCTAAAGTATCCATATTACCCTTGCGGATGCCTAAACCAAGCTCTTCCCTCACTGCCCCATATAAAAACTATCTGAAAAAACGAAAGTTCGATCCAGATAAGTTAGAACAAGAATGGGGATTGAGCCAAACCGGCCCAGTGAGCCTTTTAGATGGGATATCATATAGCCACAGAATCCTTATCCCGATTTACTGGAATGGGGAAATGGTCAGTTTTCAAGCCAGGGATATCACCGGAAAAAGCAAGCTGAAATATCTAGCCTGCCCAAAGCGCCGGGAAAAGATACATCATAAAAACATCCTATACGGCAAGCAGGAGAAATGGAGGGAGGCGAAAGGACTTATCATAGTGGAAGGGGTTACCGATGTCTGGCGGCTGGGATATCATGCTGTAGCCACGTTTGGGATTGAGTTTAAAATGGAGCAGGTATTACAATTGGCTAAAATCCATGATAAATTCTTTATGTTATTTGATGAGGAACCCCAGGCACAAGAACAAGCCCGAGTATTAGCTACCAAATTAAAAGCGCTAGGGAAGGAGGTCTACATTGAGAAGATAAAAGGAGACCCCGGAGATATGCGGCAAGAGGACGCCGATTATTTAGTTAAACAATTAATGAAATGAAATAAGGAGGGTAGTTACTTGAGCGATCAACGAGCCAAAGCAGATAAAGGAAAACCAAGACTATCCTTAGTCCCGTCAGAAATAATACGGTGTATAGCAGCTATTAGGGAATATGGGCATCAGAAATACGGAGAACAAGCGGGTCATTGGGATGAAGTGGAAATTGAAAGGTATCGGGATGCGGCGTATCGCCATTTATTAAACTACATCGACAATCCCAAAGGAATTGACGCAGAAAGCGGCTTGCCGCACTTATGGCATCTGGCCTGTAATGTCGCATTTTTATGCGAATTAGAAAAAAGAAAGGATGACGAAAATGGAAAACCTGAAGCAAATTAGAAAGTCATTAGGGCTTTCTCAGATAGATCTAGCGCAAAAGGTTGGGGTGTCCTTGTTAACGATTCAGTTATGGGAAAGGGGAGTTTCCCAGCCGAATGAAACAAACAAGGAGGAATTACATCGGGTAATTGCTGAGCTTCAGAAGGGGGCGAAATAAAATGAAGAGGAAAATGAAACCTCACAATATGCCTAAAATGATTAATTGTTCCCCTCCTTTTCCAGCAGCACCATCAAAGGAAAGGGATCAAAAAATTGCATTAGAAATATTCCGCTCAAGTTCTTTTTTAGTCATCAACAAAAACCTGCTTCGAGCTTGGGGGCCATCCAAAACCATATTCCTCGAAAACCTGATTGACAAATACAGGTATTGGAAGGATCGAGGAATGCTTCAGCCAGATGGTTCCTTCTTCCTAACCCATGAAAATCAGTGTCAGCAAACGGGATTAGGGGAGCATCAAATCAGGGAATGTAAAAGGGAATTAATAGGTATGGGGATTTTGAAAACACAGATGAAAGGAATCCCGGCAAAAGAGTATTACTCCATTAATTTTAATCGGCTCCTTGATATTTTTGTTCAAATAAATGATGAAATTAATGCCCCAGACCTAAGATTATCAAAGGTCAATACTTCAGATTTTTCCAAGGACTATACCCCCCAAAAACCAGAGGACATTAAGAATAACATAATTAAGGATAACAAAGATAATATATCTTTATCACAACCTTCGGTTAAGAAAAAGATATTATCTGAATCTGAAAATGAAACAAACAAATTTGGTTCCTCCATAGAAGAAAATTCTGGTTCTCCCGTAAAAGAAATAAATATCCCTTTCCTCCATCTAGCGGGAAAACTAGCCGGGATAATACAAACTAATAAAAATATCAAAATCACTCCATCTAAACTTGCTGGCTGGGCAGCGGATATCGGAAAGTTGTCCAGGATCGAAGGCGTTGCGCTTGAGCGCATTGAATCCGCCTTGGATTGGTATGCCGATAATATTGGCGGTCAATATATTCCGGTTATTGAATCAGGCGGATCTTTACGCAATAAATTCATTAAGCTAGAGGATGCGATGAAAAGGGCAGGACATTCCCCCAATCCTACTAAACAAAGATCAATCTCCCCCAAGAGGATTATCAAACAGCAATTCGGAAGTCTTTCCGGAAATTTTGAAAAAAGCTGTTATCTTCCCGCCAAGGATCTTATTCCCAACCTACAAGATAAAGCCGATAAAGCCGAATTGGCGAAAATCCTTATAGATCGTTTCAAAACAATTGACCAAAAATGGGACACCCTTCCCCCTGAAAAGAAATCTTTATCAGATCTTGGCCCGATGACCGTTTTGCAAAGATTCATAGAATGGTTAGGGGATCAGGATTGGATTACCAATAAGGATCCCCGGATCTTCCGCAACGATAAAATTTTCAATAGTTTCTATTCCGAATACGTGAGAAACATAGGAGGGTAATAATGATTCATGTTGTGAGTTTTAGCGGCGGCAAGGATTCAACGTGTATGTTGCTGATGATGCTGGAAAAGGGGATGCCGATTGATGATATTATATTTTGTGACACAGGAATGGAATTTCCTGTTTTATATACTCATATCGAAAAGGTTGAGCAATATATAGGTCGTAAAATAACCAGGCTTAGGAATCCCAAAGGATTCATGTATTATCTTGGTCAGCATATAAAAACCAAGGGAAAGCATAAGTCTCAGATGGGATATGGATGGCCAGATATAAATGCTCGATGGTGTACTGGAGACTTAAAACGAGATGTAGCTAACAAATACCTAAGGGGAAAAACAGTTACAGAATATCATGGAATAGCCTATGACGAGCCAAAACGAATAACTCATAATGCTAAGCGGAATATCCAGTACCCTTTGTATGAATGGAAAATAACCGAAGCCCAAGCGTTAGATTACTGCTATAGTAAAGGATTCGATTGGGATGGACTGTATAAACAATTTAGGCGGGTGTCCTGTTGGTGCTGTCCATTGCAGGGCTTGAAAGAGCTTTATGCCTTG
>JAKPKE010000134.1 GCA_029553855.1 Bacillota bacterium
TAGCCTGTTAATATCGGTATAAGGCTTTACATCCACCCATTGGCCATTTGCAAGAGGGTTATGAGCAATATAAAAGTTGATAGGACCATTGGTATCTATGAGTATTAAACGCCCTGTGGCAAGGTAGTTTCTAATAGTCCAGGGGGAGAAGACCAGAAGCGTGATTATCAGTGAAAGAGCACTATCCGATATGATAATTCGTACAGATTTTCCAATGTCAAGCCTTTTAGCGACGGCATAGAGCAAAGCAAAAATGGCTATAACTCCCGGGAGCAGAAGAAGTACAGGACGTATAAGATTGCTTATGCCAAGGAAAAGTGAGAACAGGATCAGATGCTTGATTGGCCTATGGCTACTAAGTCGGCTAAGTCTATAGGGTAATTCGTATTTAAAATACTTTTGAGCTGAAAGAACAAGCAGAAGGTAAAGGGTTATAAATACGGTTTCGACATACAAATGATTGGTATATATTACCAATCTTGGATTTAATGCCGCAAGGATGCCGGCTGTGAGCCCCGCTTCCTCATGGAAAGGGCTATAGCTTTTTAAAGACTCGCTGGCTATGCTGCAGCATAGCAGACAGGAAATAGTGGAAAAGCCCGCCTGAATTATTCTCATCACAAGGAAATCCTGTGCCGTACCCAAGAGCCTATAAACAAAACCGGAAAAGAGTATATATAAAGGAGGCCAGTAAGCATATCTTGCCCAATGCTCGCCGAAGCGGTGCCCGTAATATTCTCCGTTTACTACGTTTAGGGCATAGTTATACATACTCCAGGCATCGATCTTGAATTCAAAGGGAGTGTAGATTATACATCGCAGTCTTAAATATGTTGCAATTGCAACAATTATTCCTGCGTATAGAAGGGTTTTTCCTTTGGGTTCCAACGGCCTTCTCCCTTTCAACGGACAAAAATTACGACCAAGTCCGCCTTTGTTTTATTATTATATGAAATCATCAAAATAATTACGCATTTCTCCACCTTTTTTTATCTTTCATAATATTTTTGCTTTCATCACGTCTTTTTTAATTCATTTTTTCGCTTTTTATTTACAATTCTGCAGCCAAGTATACTATTCTACGTATTTCACCATTTTTATTGACACAGTGATTGATTGTGATTATACTGTACATATATGGCATTAACAGTATGAACAGTATGCACACTATGAACAAAATATACGATTTTCATGATTTGTGTGTGCAT
>JAKPKE010000137.1 GCA_029553855.1 Bacillota bacterium
TACAACTTCTTCAACATCTTCGCTTTCTACTTTATCGATTTCAGGGCCTCCCGAAACCTTTCCGGTACCGGCGAACTGTATAACCTCTTCTCCTACTGTGAGTTTGTAGAGCTTACCTGATGCCATAACTGCGGTATCAAGTCTTACTGCATTCGAAGCGGATACAGTAACTGCGTTAATTGCAAGGCCGTCTATTGAATAGTTATCTATGTTTTCTGCTGCCTCGTCAATGTCTTCTTCAAAAAGAATCTGCACTACTGCACTGCCAAGGGTTGTAACTTCATCAACTTTTGCTGATATTGTCTTCGGGGCTGCTTCTACCAATCCGGCCGCTGCTGCTGCTTCTTCTGCAACCAGGGATTTGTAAAGAGCTGCTTCTGTGCCTTTTACATTGACCTTCAGAGCTTCTACTGTAGCTACTGCAAGATCATTAACTGTGAATTCGGCAACTGCCGCAACTTTGGCAAGGCCTTTTCCTGCTGCGAATTCCAGTACATTGGCCCATTCGAAGTCGCCTACTACTTCAGCTGTGCTCTGCTTGTAGCCGAGAGCTTCAAGAAGAACCTTGTAGTACATTTGGGCTGTAATCTTTCCATTGGGGTCAAAGTTAGTGCCGTCACCCTGCCAGCCTAACTGCGGGTTGGCTTTCAAGTAAGCAAGTAAATTTGCACCTTCCGCCCAAGCTAATTTACCGTCTGCAAAATTATCTTCGCCGGTATAAGCCAGAGCTTCTGCCTCAAGGCCTTTCAGCCTCAAGAACATTATTGCGGCCTGCATTCTTGTCGGTGCAGTTGCAACATACGCTGCATCTACTGTACCGGACTCGCCTTTGAGCATACCCAGATTTACACAAATCTGAGCATCTTCGCTTAATACGTCTTCGGCAAATACTACAGTAAACGTTGAGAATACCATAGCAAGTGCCAAGACTAATGCGAGTGTCTTCTTCATTAAATCAACCTCCTCGATATGTAGTGATAATAATTTCGGCACAGGGCGCAGATCCTGTGCCTTAGGAGAATTTATCCTCTATGGCCAGTATTCCGTAGCCTTAGTACCTATTTCACATTATAGCAAGTAGGGGATATACAGTCAATGAATGGAAGATATATGTAACACAAATGTAAAAAAGAACTATTTTGCCGTCCGTCTTGCCTGTCTGTCCGTCCATCAATCCTATCAAGCCTCTCCAATACCTTTTCAAACATTTCTTTTGTATCCTTATCCACTATACACACAACCTTTCGAATAACGGTGTTCATATTGTAGCATAAATGTAAAATTGTTACAATAATGTATGGGCAAAAACCATTGCTGTAGAATATGCATGTTTGTACTGAGCCTGATACTGTTTATATTTAAGTACATATATAGTATAATTATACTATAGTGTATTATTTTACAAATTAAATAAGTTGGAGTTGAGTTAAACATGAATGGGAGAAAGTTATTATTGGGACTGATATTGCTGATTACAGTTTATTTTACCATAACTGCAGCTGCGGGCACAGACTTTTCGGAAGCAGTAATAGAGACTTCCGCAGTAAATGATTCGGGCTCAGGGAATAGGCTGGATATTTCAATATATGAACCTGATAAGAACAATCTAAACAGAATAGATACCATTATCGCAAAGATTGGTGCAGGAGACAGCACCGATGATATGACAATACGTCTGGAGGAAACGGGGATCAACACCGGAGTCTTCAAGTACACAATACATATGTCCGGCAGGAAAAGCAACAGGCAGCTGCTCTGTATGGAGGGAATGAATAAGATAAACATTAAATATACTGACCAGACAGTTCCCCAAGGAGGCATAAAAGAAATAGTCAAAACTATAAGCTGGGATTATCAGAGCACTATACTAACCCTGGACAGGGAAGCCTATGCGGGCTATAATACTTCAGCCGAGATATCATTGTTCAATATGGAATTGAATAACGACCCCGATAAGGTTGAATATATCGATGTGCTAGTTAAAACCAGCTATTCCAAATCCATCACACTTAAGCTGAGGGAGACAAAGGCCAACTCGGGAAATTTCACGGGAAAACTTTATTTCGGCCAATCTACAAAGCAGGATAAAAATATGATAAAAATGTCCGGTAATGACTCCGTTACTGTTTCATATACCAACAGGAGAGATAAGACTGATGTTGCGGAATGTTATGCCAGCTGGTCGCCTCAAGATGGGCAGATCACTTTAGACAGACAGGAATACAGCGGAAATGAGGCTGCGGTACTGATTACCCTGACGGATTGGGATGCTGCCAAGGATCTTGAGGTAAGAGATGAGGTTCGTGTCATTGCAAAGGTTCAGGGAACAAAAAGAAATAGAACCGTCACCCTTACAGAAACGAAAAGAGACTCCGGTATATTTACCGGAACATTATATATTAACGGAAGCAAAAATCCGTCTATCAAGCTTGATCCTATGGACAGATTTGAGATAGTTTATGTGGATAAGGATACAACAACCGGCACTGAAGAAGAAAGAACAGCATATGCCGTATGGAAAGGCATATCCAAAGCGGAGCTTACTTTGGATCAAGTCTTGTATAAAGGATATGACACTTACATAAATATAACCTTGAAGGATCCTGATTATAACAAGAAAACAGCAATCCCTGAAAGAGTGCAGGTGCTGATAAAAACTTCACAGGGCGGAACCAGTATGAAGTATACCCTCTTGGAAACGGGAAGCGATACAGGCGTGTTCACCGCACAACTGAAACTCTCCAATGGATCACCCGGCGGCAGCACAATCAGGGTTTCTGATACCGACGAAATTACCGTGATTTTTGTTGATAAAAACGTAAGAGCCTCTGCAGCATTTACGAAGTAGTGTATAAGCAAAGAGCTTTGGATCTCTCCAAAGCTCTTATTATTTATTTGTTATTATTATATTTCAATGCCGCTTTTATGAATTCCCTGAAAAGGGAATGGGGTCTCTGGGGCCTGGATTTGAATTCCGGATGGAACTGGCAGCCCAGGTACCATGGGTGGTCCTTCAGCTCTATCATTTCCACCAGGCTCTCATCGGGAGAAAGTCCCGAGAGGAGCATTCCATTTGCCGTCATTTTATCGCTGAACCGGTTGTTGAATTCATATCTGTGCCTGTGTCTTTCAAATGTCAAATCCTCCCCATATGCTTCATAGGCCTTTGTATCCTCGGCAACCTTGCAGGGATACAGTCCCAGCCTCATTGTGCCGCCCTTGTCATTGGCATCCTCCTGCCCCGGCACAAGGTGTATTACCCCATAGGGGGTGGTTTCGTCTATCTCGGTACTGTTGGCATCCTTCAGCCCAAGTACGTTCCTGGCATATTCTACGACCGCCGCATGCATTCCAAGGCATATTCCGAAGTACGGTATCTTATTTTCCCTTGCGTATCCGGCAGTCTGTATCATTCCTTCCATACCGCTGTTTCCAAAGTCTCCCGGCACTATTATTCCGTCAACTCCATCGAGAAGCTCCCTGACATTACTTTCAAGTATTTCTTCCGAATGCACCCATCTGATATCTATCTCGGAATCATTGGCTATACCTGCGTGCTTCAGAGCTTCCGCCACGGACATATATGCATCGTGCAGCTCTACGTATTTCCCTACAAGTGCTATTGTAACCTTATTCTTAAGGGTCTTTATCTTATTCACTATCCCTATCCATTCCGACAGTTCTGCGTCCTTGCACTTAAGGGCAAGCTTCCTGATTACAAGTGAATCCAAACCTTCGTTGTGAAGCAGCAAAGGCACCTCATACAGGTTATCCGCGTCTACGTTCTGGACTACCGAATCTCTGTTCACGTTGCAGAAAAGTCCGATTTTTTCCTTCATATCCGGCGATATGGGTTTCTCGGTCCTGCATACAATGATATCCGGCTGGATACCTATGCTCCGGAGCTCCTTGACGCTGTGCTGGGTCGGCTTTGTCTTGAGTTCTCCCGCAGTGGATAGATACGGAACCAGAGTTACATGTATGAAAAGCACGTTTTCTCTGTCCACTTCATATTTTATCTGTCTTATTGCTTCAAGGAAGGGCAGGCTTTCTATGTCACCCACTGTGCCGCCGATTTCAGTTATTACCACATCAGGATCGGATCCACAGGCGACTTTATATATTCTTGACTTTATTTCATTTGTTACATGAGGTATTACCTGTACTGTACCGCCTGAGTATTCCCCTTTTCTTTCCTTGTTTATTACCGACCAATATATCTTGCCTGTGGTTACGTTGCTGTTTTTTGTAAGATTGATATCTGTAAATCTCTCGTAATGGCCCAAATCCAGGTCCGTTTCTGCTCCGTCGTCTGTTACGAATACTTCTCCGTGCTGATATGGGGACATTGTTCCCGGGTCAAAGTTAAGATATGGATCCATTTTCTGCAGGCTTACCCTAAGCCCCCGGCTTTTAAGAAGCCTTCCTAAGGATGCTGCGGTTATACCTTTTCCCAGGGATGAAACGACCCCTCCGGTGATAAAGATGTATTTGGTTTGTGACATATATAAATCCTCCGTATAATTTGGCTTGTGGCACGTGGTTAAGCATTGCTCCGTCATACATTTGCTCTGTTGTAACAGGTTTATTATAGCTTATTTATCATACTCAACTATTATATTATATAACTGCATAAAGTTGCAAGGGGCTGATGCAAAACACTATCTGCACAGCCCCCCTATTTATAAGGCAATTATAATTACTTGACTTTTCTTATTATTATATCCTCATGCCTGGAAACCTTCTCTTCAATGCGATCGAGCTGGTCGCTGTGCTGCGTGTATCCATCAAATAAAGCCTGAAGCTTCTTCCCATGGTCCTGTTCTATAAAAGCAAGCCTTCTGTCTATGCCATCTAACCTATTGTCTATGCCATCGAACCTATTGTCTATGCCATCTAACCTATTGTCTATGCCCTCAAACCTGTTGTCTATGCCCTCAAACCTGTTGTCTATGCCATCGAACCTGTTGTCTATGCCATCGAATCTTTCTCTCGTCTCTTTTCTGAAATCAGCAAATTCGCCATATAGCTTTTCTATTAATTCAAAGGCCTTATCTTCCATCGGTACTCATCCTCTTCAGTTTATTCTGTCTAATAAATATTGTACCATTATTTGTAACCCTTGTCATTAATAATCATTGTAACATTTTCTTTAATTCTTCCATTGCGCGGTCCAGCTGTGGGTCATTTTGGGAAAACTTTTCCGTTAACCTGGCCTGGAGGGTCTGAAGGTCGTCGGTATCTACAGAAGCATCCTGCATAAGACCGTTGTCCTTCTGGAATGCCAATACAGCTTTTTCCGTCATCCTGCCAAATATGCCGTCAGGCTTCCCTATATTATAACCTAATGCGGCAAGTCTCTGCTGCACTCCCAGCACGTCAATCCCTATCAAACCGCTTTTTATACTTCTGTCTCCTTTGATAACTGCATATCCTGCTGTTTCAGCGCCGGCGCCTGGTTTTACTTCTATATCCGGAGTAATCCCTATGCCGTCAAGGGAAAAATCATTAGGTGTCAGGTAATTGGCAATGGTCAGCTTCACCCCTGCTCCGCCCTCAACCCGCATGACTTCCTGCACTGTTCCTTTTCCATAGGTTTTTTCACCCACAATAATACCGGTCTTGCTGTCTTTTATGGCGCCGGCCATTATTTCCGAGGCTGAAGCGCTCCCCTTGTTGGTTAACACTACTAACTTAAAGGGTGCTTCTGCAAGGTCGGATTCGTATGTTTCTAATACTTCGTTTTTAACCTGTATCTTTACTATAGGTCCTGCGGGTATGAGGAGCCTGCATATTTCTATGACTTCGTCCAGGAATCCTCCGGGATTGTTCCTTAAGTCTATTATTACTCCCTTTACTCCATTTTTGATAAGTTCATCTACGGCTTCCTTCATTTTTTTATAGGATTTGCCCGAGAATTCGCTTATACGTATATAGCCTGTATTATTTTCCTTTATCTCATATGTTACAGGGTTTATTTCTATTGTTTCCCTGATGAGTTCAAAATATATCTTATCCTTTTCCCCTTCTCTTTTTATCCCTATCTTAACCTTTGTACCTATTTCGCCCCTTATCATCTTGGCGGCTTGGTCTGCAGTATAATCGGAAACATCCGTCCCATCAACCTCTAATATAGTATCTCCAGTCATAAATCCTGCCCTGTGGGCGGGAGTCCCGTCAATAGGGGCCACCACTTTTATCCTGCCGTCTTTTCTCTCGATTTGAATGCCTATGCCTACTATTTCACCGCTTAAATCGGTTGTAAATTCTTTGTATTCCTCTGCCGTAAAATATGTGCTGTGAGGGTCCAGAGCCTCAAACATACCTTTTATGGCACTTTCTACAAGATCCTTTTCTTTTACATCTTTGTAATATTCATTTTTGATAATGTCCATCATCATTTCAATTTTTTGGGCGGCTTCGGATTGCTGTTCTCCCTCTGCCCCCGGCACTCTAAAGACAAAGGAGGTATCTGCAGCGACAGGGGAAATAAGGAGTACAAGTATTATTGCAAGTGCCAAAAAACCTTTGATATGTTTCTTTCTCATTGATTAACCCTCTTTCATAATCTATTAATCACGGAATACGGGTAACACGGAACACACGGCTGTCCCACAGGACACACGGAACCCGGTGTCTTCGGTGTTATCCGTTACCTACCTTCCGAAGTTTATTATTTTTTCCCTGTATTCCTGCCTGATGTCATACTGCAGGTATCTGATAAACCTATTGATCATCTCTGCGCACTCAGCCCTCGTCATTATTTTGTCGGCTTCAATCTCATTATCAAGGTTTGCTTTTATGATCCCGATCCGGTGTGCGGTATTTATGGGCTTCTTTGCCCAGGAAGGCACCTTTGCATCATCGCTGAAGCCCGTCTTTGCACTGCTGTCATTGGCGGACTGCTCCAAGCCCATTGCCCGCACTATTATTGCTGCTGCCTCCGCTTTTGTTACATATTCGTCCGGATTGAACCGATTTTTGCTTCGCCCTTCCATTATTCCCGCAATGGAAATCTTATCTATATACTCAGCATAAGGATGATTGTTTTCTACGTCAATAAAAAGCTGTTCTCTTTTTTTTGATTTCTGCTTTGCATCCTCCGTCATGTCCGACGCTTTTATCACCGCCTTGGCAAATTCTCCCCTGCTCATGAAGCTCCATGGTCTGAAATAATCACTGCCCGAAAGGCTTATTATATCCATGGAAACAGCTTTTGCAATATCATCGGCTGCCCAATAATTGGGCGCAATATCCTTTATGGTCGGTGCAGGAAGTCTTGTCTGCGTAGGAACGGTGATAACCTTTATGCTATCCCTGCCCGTATTCCTCCTTCCGTCAGGGGTGCCCGAATTCAAGCGGGGCAGGTCATAGAGGTAGGATATTATGTTTTCCTCACCTTCCTTAATGATATAGCCCCCTCTGAAGCTTATATCAGCAGGGCTGTTAAGGGCATATTGAAGGGTTTTGAGGCTCGATCCGGATACGGCAAATTCCACGGTTCCGTATACTTCCTTATAGCTTGTATCCGATAAGGCTCCTTTGTACCTGTATGTCATGGCATTTTTTATAAAGGCGGTTTCTGTGGAGCTCCAGAAATTGCGATATTCGTACTGCTCGGCGCTGATATCTATTACAACCTGCCCGATACCGTCATTTCTTGAATATGTCTTTTTGCCGTTCCAATTGGAGACATTATATTTTATGACCGTTTTGTCATCATCAATGCCGGAGCGACTGAAAAGGTAATCAATAAGCTCAAAGCTGTCGCTTCCTATCTCTATTTTCTCACTCCATTTAGGGTCTACAGTGCTGTTTTGCGTTGTTTGTCCGTTTAATGCAGAGTTTGCAGCCGAGTTCATGTAGCTTACTTTTCTGTCCAGCTTCGCGCTTTTTGCCGCATTTTTAAGTTCATACTTCAGGGTGGTCCTGCTCCCTTTGGCATCGCTGCTTACCTCCACGGTGCCTTCAAGCAGTATCGGCTCACCGGTGACAAAAACAACCT
>JAKPKE010000156.1 GCA_029553855.1 Bacillota bacterium
ATCCGAGAATTATTACATGATTATTAACCTGGATTCCATTATGCCCTTTTTTGTATCATGGCGTAATGTCCTGAGGGTATCCGCGGCGGAGGAATACATATGAAATATAATATATATATCTCATTACCCCAAAATGCAAAATATATATTGGATACATTGCATAAAAACGGGTATCAGGCCTTTTTAACAGGGGGCTGCGTGAGAGACTGCATTCTTGGAAGGTCGCCGGAGGACTGGGATATAGCCACCAATGCACTTCCCGATGAAATAAAAAGTCTATTCCCAAAAACCGCAGATACAGGTATCAGGCATGGAACCGTAACAGTAATAATTGGCAACTGCAAATATGAGGTTACTACCTTCCGTATCGACGGCGAATACCTGGACTTCAGAAAGCCCCAATCAGTGACCTTTACTTCCTCTGTTGAAAACGATCTTTCAAGAAGGGACTTTACTATCAATGCCATTGCATATAACCCCGAAGAAGGTATTGTAGATCCCTTCGGAGGTATTGAAGATATTAAGGCAGGAATCATCAGGACGGTAGGCAGTCCTGATAAAAGGTTCGGAGAAGATGCTCTCAGAATGCTTCGGGCTGTCCGCTTCTCTGCGCAGTTAAGTTTTTCAATTGATAAAAGCACATTGAATTCTATTGAAAAAAACTGCCGGCTGATAGAATACATAAGCGCCGAAAGGATAAGGGATGAACTGACTAAAATTCTTCTATCCGATAATCCCCTTTGCTTTTCATTGTTGATGGATACGGGACTTATCAGGTATACCCTGCCGGAATTCGAGCCCTGCTTCATTACTGATCAGAACAATCCTTACCATGCCTATAATGTAGCCTTGCATACTCTGTATTCGGCAGCCAATATAGAAAAGGACAAGATACTGAGATGGACAATGCTGCTTCATGATATAGGAAAGCCCGGCGTGAAGACAACAGACAGCAAGGGAATAGATCATTTTTATAATCACCAGCTTCTAAGTACCAGACTCTCAAAAATTGCCATGGAAAGATTAAAGTTTGACAAAAAATCTATGGACAAAATACTTCTGCTTATAAAATATCATGATATGCAAATAAAGACCGATCCAAAATCAGTGAGAAAGGCTATGTCCAAAATAGGTGAAGATATGTTCGAAAACCTTCTTAAGGTTATTGAGGCTGATAAGAAGGCGCAGAACCCAAAACTCCTGCAGAAGCGCACAGAGAAATTTACAAAGCTATGGGAAATATACGAGGATATAAGGGACAAAAAACAGTGCACAGGTTTGAAATCCCTGGCAGTATGCGGTGATGATCTTATAGCTTTGGGGATAAAGCCGGGCAAAAGGATAAAAGAACTCCTCGAATACCTTTTGGAAAGGGTAATTGAGGAGCCTGAGCTTAATAAAAAGGAAACCCTGCTGGGCTTACTTTGTCAGCATCATGGAACCAAGTGATATGGACAAGGATACCAGCCACATACAAACTACTATTATAGTGCTCTTCTTCTCAGAAATTCCTGATACAACAGAGATGCCAAAAACCATCAATATTGCCTGCCAGATAATAAAGGGATCCAGGTTATTAAACAAAGCGTCCTTGATTGTCGGCTGCATATTGAGATATAGCAAATTGCCGGTAAAATACATGTATGCAAGTTTAGCCACCATCCCTATAGCGGTTGCCATGTAGGCCAGGGTGTACACGGATAAAACCTGTTTGTATTTTATATCGCCCTTGAAAGCTTTGATAAATGCCTTATATACAAGTGAAACCAGCAATATAACGACAACTATGGTTGCTACTCCGCCAATGGCAGATACAATATTCATCATAGGAGAGTTCATAAAGGGAATAGATGCCCTTACTGCTTCGGCCTGTTCCGGCGGCATTGAAGCTGCCTTTTCTTCCAGCATTTCCGCCATCAGGTCTTTGCCCATTATCTTGCTTCCGTATGTAAACAGTCCTGATATAATGGAAATAATCAGCAGCTTTAATTTCCAGGCAGGCTCCTCCACATATCCTCTAAACAATTCCGCAGGCCTTATAAAAAACATCTTTACCTTTTGCAGCATTCTTATAACCCCCAATTCATAATAAAAAAATAATCCTAACATTATTATACATAATTTGGAACCATAAGTAAACTGAAAATAAGGCCGTAGGGCCTTATTCCAATTCATGTATCGTCACTTTTCTCGTATGTATTGTATGGTTCCATTCCTTGTTTTTTCTCATGATTATTCCTTCTGCGGCTATTGGTATCCAAGTGAGGCAATAGAACATATATACCGGATAGAAAATCAGCAGCTTGTAAGACAGCTTCCCATCATAGTATAAACATAACGGTATCAGCAAAAACTGCGTTACGCCGTACAGTCTGAAGAATGCAGGTGCAACCCTTGCCGATATTACATACATGTCATAATCCATTATGTATATATTAATGAACGGAATAAAAAGCATTACTGCCCCCATTAATATTACATACGGCTGGAGCGTATATATTGCACAGTCAATTAATGCTATGTTTCTGTCCTTTATGCCCTTTATAAAAAGTTTGAAGAAATACCTGGAGCAGACATCGGCAAAGCCCTGCATCCACCTTCTTCTTTGTTTCCAGGACTGAATCAGGTTCAGAGGCTTCTCGTCATATACTACTGCCTCATGAGCCCAGCCTACCTTGATATTGCTCAGTATCAGCTTCATGGTGAATTCAAGATCTTCTGCCAGGCATGTAGCATGCCATCCTATCTGCTTCAGGACTTTTACATCCATGCAAAAGCCTGTGCCTCCAATTTCACAGCCCATTCCAAGAAATGATCTTGCGCATTGAAACAGCCTGTTTGCACTCCAGAATGCAATGGAATAGCTCATTGTAATCCACGAATCATCAGGATTCTTGCTGTCAATATACCCTTGAATTACTTTGTGACCGTCGCAAAGTTTATTATTCATTACCCTTAAAAAGTCTTTTGAAATTAAGTTATCGGCATCGAAAATAACAGCCGCGTCATATTCGCAGTTCTCTTTGTAAAGCACTTTTTCAAAGGCCCACTGCAAGGCATGCCCTTTGCCTCTATTCTTGCTGTCAAATCTCTCAAGCACATTTGCCCCGGCTGCCTTAGCAACGGCGGCTGTATTATCTGTACAGTTGTCCGCAATTACATGCAAATCGTAAGAATCCTCAGGATAATTCAAATGCCTGAGATTGTCCACTATATCCCCTATTACTGTCTCCTCATTATGTGCGGGAACAAAAATAGCAAACCTTTTTACCGGCAAATAGCTTTTCGAATCCTTACCATATATCTTCTCTGCCAGCCCAAAAATTGAAGTAAGAAAAAAATATAGTCCTATTAAAAAGAAAAGTGCCTGAAATAATAAAAATACAATATTTATGAAATCCTTAAGCATTTATACCATTCCTTCCACTCAGGTCAAATGCCTTTATTTACGCAACAGGAGAAAAATGTGACGCAATAGCCCTCAAGTTTGTTGATTCCCTTGGGGGAGAATTACATAGTATATCGATGCACACGGGTTATGATTTTGACAGGGCTACTGCTCGCCTTTGGTAAAGTACTAACGGCGCCAATGGGCCATCCTTGACCCGTGGCACCTAAGCCGGCGTCCATGCCGGCTTTACGTACTTTTCAACAAAGCCTGCGCAGAGACCTGTTGCCAAAATTCATAAAGTGTGCCCTGATATACTATGCAATTCCCCGTGGAT
>JAKPKE010000192.1 GCA_029553855.1 Bacillota bacterium
TATATATATTATATCTGGTTTTTTTTACTTAGGTATCCTTTTAATATTAAAAAGATTTCAACTGTATAAGGCAGGCTTATGCCAATTAAATGTAATTTTTCTAAATATTTTATGTATTCAAAGCGTGTGTTTAAGCGTGCCCAAACAGTGAAATATAACAAAACAGGAAGGGGTAATGTTAATGACCACAAAGATAAAACAGAAGAGAGAGGCCCAATTATGGGAAGCGTTGTTAGTGGTGGCCATCACCATAGCTATTATCATGTATGCTGTCATAATTCACGGCGGGCTTGATGTGCATATCCCATTGGTTCTGGGTGCTATGGTTGCAAGCATTATAGCTATAACCAGACTAGGTTATACCTGGGAGGAAATTGAAGAGGGAATAGTATCTACTATATCCGGTACGATGCAGGCTATCCTGATACTTGCCATTATCGGTATGATAATAGGCACATGGATCCAAAGCGGTATAGTGCCTACAATTATCTACTACGGCTTACAGATACTCCACCCAAGCTTTTTTCTTATTGCAGCATGCTTGCTTTGCTGCGTTGTATCCCTTGCTACAGGTACATCCTGGGGTACGGCAGGTACAATCGGTATAGCGCTTATGGGCATAGGCCTGGGCCTTGGAGTTCCGGCTCCTGTTACTGCAGGTGCTATTATTTCCGGTGCATACTTTGGTGACAAAATGTCCCCGCTGTCCGATACAACCAATCTTGCTCCTGCAATGGCAGGTGCAAAGCTATTCGACCATGTAAGACACATGGTATATACAACAAGCGTCAGCCTTGCAATAGCCCTCATAGGTTTTGGCATTTTGGGTGCAGGCTATGCCCAGGAAGGCTTCGATGCCTCAGTCGTTAAAGAAGTAACTTCACTTATGGCTGAGAACTTCAATCTGAATCCTATACTGATTCTCGTTCCGGTAATAGTATTTGTATTGGTTGCCAAAAAAACTCCTGCGGTTCCGGGTCTCTTTATAGGTACAATCCTTGGCGGCATTGCTGCAATGGCATTCCAGGGTGCATCTTTCTCTGATGTTTTGGAAGCTATGCATTACGGCGTTACTTCCGAAACGGGCAATGCAGTGATTGACGAGCTGCTTAGCGGCGGCGGCTATGACAGCATGATGTGGACAATATCACTTATACTCGCTGCTCTCACCTTTGGCGGTGTGCTTGAAAAAACAGGCATGCTGGAGACTATTGCAAAGAGTATATTGAAATTTGCAAAAAGTACAGGGGCGCTGGTTACAGCCACAATATTTACAAGCATATTTACAAATGTACTTGCCGGCGACCAGTATCTGGCAATAGTTCTTCCGGGCAAAATGTACAGGGATGAGTACCGCAAGAGAGGCCTTGCCCCAAGGAACCTTTCCAGATGCCTTGAGGATGCAGGGACACTTACTTCGCCGCTGATTCCGTGGAATACCTGCGGTGCAGCAATGTCTTCATATCTCGGTGTCCCAACAATAAAATACCTGCCGTATTGTTTCCTGAATCTTGTGAGTCCGATAGTATCCATTATATTCGGTTATACAGGGATCACAATGATGAAGCTGGAAGACGACCCGTCGGCTCCGGAATATAAGGGACCAAAATCTAAAGATAAAGGTATATCAGCTTAATAAGAATTACAGAAGGCCTGTTGCAAAAGCAGCAGGCCTTTTTAATTTAATGCTTCCCTGTCACATTCTCTTCCCTTGCACATATTATGAAAATATATGGCATTCGGGGGGCAATTAAATATGAATCTTGGAATTGACGGAAGAGTAATAACCTGGCATATTGGCTCCGGTTTAGCTACCTACAC
>JAKPKE010000186.1 GCA_029553855.1 Bacillota bacterium
TGCAATAGTCACCTTACCCATAAATGTGGATTTCGGCTCGATGCGTTTTTCGATTATCATAAGCACTGCCATAAGCAGCGCCTGAATTCCGAAGCGCGTTATGATGAGCCAGAAGAGCCATCCCGGAATAAGTAAATAATAATGAAAAATAATGCTGAGGACAATAAGCAGAGCATAATCGCTGACCGAGTCCATAGTTCTGCCTATTTTTGTGACTTGATTTGTCTTTCTGGATATAAGCCCATCGAAAAAGTCGGTAAGAAAAATAAGAGCAATTAAAATCAGGACCGGTATTCGTATACTGTATTCTTTTGCGGCTATTACGAGTACAAGGAGAGTAGGCATGGAGCTTACTCTGCTCAGCGTAATTATGTTGGCGAGATTTATTCGATCTAGTTTTTGACCAGTAGATTCGATATAGAAGTCATTTTGAAAAAGAAGCAACAATATAAGAATAAGGATATGAAATCCGGTGCTTATTGGCAGAAATATCGTCCAATATTGCGATTCAAACCCCACAACCAAGGCAAATGTCAAGAAGATAGTGCATTGAACAACGAAGAATATCGACATCGTGAGCAGGATGTTTCGGCGAAGGCCAGTAATTCTATCTCGTTCTTCCATGAATATTTATATCCTATAAGATAGCCACTTTTTTCACCTGGTAGGCGCAGGCCGAAATTTGATTATTATACTATAGCCTTGAGCATAATCTTGACAAGCTCGATGCCTAGTTCGTATGCTTATCTCGATGAGCCTTGCAGATAAGATAACACTTAGCAGAATAATTCTAGCGCCTTTTTTTTTTCTTTTTTATTAAAGCCGAATTCATTCCGCGAGAGCCAGCTATTGTCGTGCTATGGATACTATTCGCCTGGATGGAAATAAGCGATCTCATCGATGGAAAGATAGCCAGAAGCAGCAATCATGTTGATTCTTTTGGCAAGCTATTCGATCCTTTTGCCGATGTCATCTCCCGCGTTACATATTTTCTCGCCTTTGCAAGCATAGGCATAATGCCCTTGTGGGTTCTTCTAATAGTTATGTATCGCGAATTCGGGATTCTTTTTTTAC
>JAKPKE010000203.1 GCA_029553855.1 Bacillota bacterium
AGCAGATGGACAGGCTGTTTAGAAATTCCGGGTTATTCCGGGAAAAGTGGGATACGGTACATCATGCAAGTGGAGCAACATATGGGCAGGAGACACTGGATAAGGCCATTGAAGTTACAGAGAACGTATACAGCCGCGAAAGCGAGTCGGTTATCTTTGAACATGAGGGCAGGTATTACCGCACCAGAGGCGAAAGTGTGTATCCTATAACAAATTTTATCATTCAACCGGTGGAGATGATTGTATCGGAAGATGAAACGCAGATGACCGCCGATCTTATTACAACCCGCGATGAAATATACCGCCAGACCTTTATGACCACCGACTTCAATAATATTCAAAAGTTCAAAAATATCTTGAACCGCCGCACAATATCCTTAGGCTATTTTGGCTCAGAAGGAGATTTGGAGCTGCTGAAAGGTTATATATCCGAAATGGAGTGGGTACGGAAAACAGGGGTCAAGGCTCTTGGAATTTATGAGCATGGCGGACGGATGGTCTATGTTTCAACGGATGGTGCCATTGAAGCGGGAGGCAGCATTGTTGAAGATATCGTGCAGCTTGATAAGTATAAAAGCATAACAACCGATATCCTTACCTTTGAGCCATTGACAAAGGAACAGCTTATTATGCTTGGAGAGTGGATCCTCAGCTATAACGAACCCATAAAAACGGTGTCAGTGATGGCCTGGGTGGCCGGATGCTTTATTAAACCGCATCTTAAAAAATCAGGCATTAAGTTTCCGCACTTATTGCTTGTCGGAGAACAGGGCAGCGGAAAGAGTAATACATTGGAGCGGGTTATTCTGCCTGTATTTTCATGCAGTAAAATTCGCGCAGCTACACAGGTTACCGCATTTACATTGATGAAAGAATCTGCATCATCGAATCTGATACCACAGCTGATGGATGAGTTCAAACCGTCAAAGATAGACAAGTTAAGGCTAAATGCCTTATACAACCATCTTCGAGATGCATATGACGGCCATGAAGGTGTCCGCGGTAGGGCGGATCAAAGTGCTGTTACTTATGAACTGTTGGCGCCTATTATTGT
>JAKPKE010000198.1 GCA_029553855.1 Bacillota bacterium
GAGATTTCGTAGGCATTGCAAACGAAGATGACGACTCATTCTACTTTGACGGTACAAACCTTGCAAAATAAGAAGGACAAGCATTGCAAAAGGATGGGCAAACACGCCCATCCTTTTTTTATCCCTTCTATTTAACTACGGTTATTATAAAACCGTCTATTTTTACTTCCTTCCAGGTTTCTGTCTTGAAGCTCATTGTCATGCCGTCCGCATCATCAGGTATAGACAGGTTGAAGTCAAATTGCTGCCATTTGCTGTCCAGCTGAAATCTTTTCACCCTGCTGTTATATTTATCTCCTGTCTTAGTCTTTATGCAGACGTGCAGCATTGCTTCCTCAGAGTCTCTTTTGGCATAGAACCTGATATTCAGAGTTTTGCCGTTCAGCTTCCTGCTGTTAATAAATGACGAAAAATCCGCCCACAATCCTGCTCTTCTATTCATGGTGTTCTTAATATACAATGCGTTCTGCGCATCCATAAAGTCCTTATCCGACATTCTGGTAATTACATCGTCCTTGCCCCAGACGACATTAAATCTGTCTGCATAACCCAATTCACTCATAACAAAACCCTTTTCGAAGACCTGTTCATATACCGCATATTTATAATATTTGCATTTTTGTTCCGCCGGGCTTTGATTTATATTCGGCAGTGCATTGCCGGCATATGTGCCGCTGCTTTTAAATACATTCGCATAGCTGCTTGCCGTCATATTCGTGTTGTATCCGATATCCAGGTGTACTGTGTAGTCATTTTTCTCAATAATAGGAAGTGAGAATTTGTCCTTCGCGACTGTATATACGATCTTCCCGTCCCTCATTACAGTCCACTTGAGTGAATCAATAAGACCGTAAGGGTCGGACTTTTCCCTGTCGTAAGAGCAATAAAGCCTATTGGTGTCATTTTCTTTGGAAATGCTCCATTTGAAATTTTTGTCCTTTATATCCATATCGACATCATTTATTATAAATACTTCCCTGACATCCTTGAGCCTAAGAGCAATCATCAGCTCGTTGGTTATTCCCTCAATGCTGCCGTAGCGCGTCATAAGCCTCATCAATTTATTTTTGATTCGAACCGGGTCAATACTTTCCTCCATGGTAATATTCTCTTCCGCTTTGGCAACTGCCATGTAATATATGGCGGAGTCCCCATATTTTCCCCAGGCTTCATAAATCCTTGCCAGGTTGTAATGGTATTCAATGACCGGAAGATTTGCAATAGCCCGCTTCTGAAGCTCTTCAGCCTTTTCAAATTCCCCCATATAAAAGGAGCATACCGCGGCGTTATTATATGCCACAGGATCATTAGTAAAAAATTCAGCAGATTTCAGAAAGCTGTCCCTGGCCAGGTCATATTTCTTCAGCCTGTAATTGCATATCCCCAGCTTGAAATAAACCGCAGCCTTCTGCTGAGAGCTAATATTCGGCATGCTTGTAAGCTTCAGGTACTCGCTCTGGGCTTTATCGTATTGCTCCTGTTTGAAAAGCTGATCAGCTTTCAGGAGGCTCGCGGGAAAGCTTATATTTGTTGTCAGGCTCATGTCCGCCTGATTATGTTCCTTGTGGTTGAAAATCATACTGATGTATTGGCTGAAAATATTAGCCATGGAAACAAATAAAATTAATATCAATACTATTATCAGCGCTTTTTCAAAATTAAGCTTGGACAAATCCTTACCCCCCATATGAACAACCCAATTGTACGGGCGAACAATGTCAGCCCCTGTATATATT
>JAKPKE010000217.1 GCA_029553855.1 Bacillota bacterium
ATCCTGGCCAGTTAAAGCTGACTGCCTTTGCAGAACATATGGAACAGCCATAGAGACACCATGTACTGCCGCAGTAAGAAAGTCCTGAGGCTTAGCAGAAGGATCCATGATAACAGAAGCTTCATCCCTGAATTTGGGATTTGTGATAAGCTGGGCCGCCCGTAATTTTAACTCTTGTTGATCTGTTATTTGGGGATAGATTGCCTGAACCGCAGCAAGATTATCATTATTGAGAACAGAAGTGATCTGGTCCACTTTCTCATTTTGAATACCCTCCTTTTGGAGCATTGTATTAAGCAAACGCTCCTGAGTTTTCATGAATGCACCGATACGGGTTTTTGTCCTAGTAATATCTGGATCAGAGGCAGCAAGTTCTCGGATATGACTCTCTGCCAAAGACAGGGATTTATCATACATAGCCCTGGCCCTAGCAGTTTCCTCACTATCAGTTTGATACTGAAGCCACATAGGATGCGAACGGTCTTTCTGTTCCGAGAATTTAAGTTGCCTCTCCAGTCCGGAAACCCCAAAACGCCCATAGGCCATATCATGGAACTGTTTCATTTTCTGGGACTCGAATTCCCCATACTGATTCGTCAGATCAAGCAGTGCTTTTTCCTTGGTCAGAGAATCTCCTGCTTTCTGAACAGCTTCAATAGCTGGGAGAAATGGATCAACTTCTGGCTGGGGAGGAGTTACTTGAATTCTGGCAGGTTCTACGGATTGAGGCTTTCCGTAGATACTTTCATTCGTAATTGTAATCGGCATTTTGATTTTCCTCCTTAATCGTAATATTGCTCGTCAGTGGTAGCGGCTGCATCAATATTATTGTAAGCAGCTTGCCGAACCGCATCAGCAGAAGAATAGCCAGAATAGTCAGTGCCGCTATTATTGCTAATAATAGAACCAATATCATAACCATCACCACCACTGGAATTGGTAGTATTCTGAATACTAATACCATTATCAACTCCTGCCGTATTCACTGGATTGTATTGGATAACTTGACCAGTAATCCTATCACTTAAAGGAGTCTGTCCCAAACTTTGAAGTTGCTGATTAACAGGATTAATTGCGCCCCTTTGTGCAACCTGTTGACTATTTGTGGTTTGATTGGTTTGACCGGTAGTATTCTGAGAAGAATTCTGATTACTGAACCTGGTGCTATTCGTAGTGGTAACTGCTCCCTTTAATGCATTAAGAGCCTGAATAAGAGTATTCTCTACTGTATTCTGCGGACGGGTAAAAGCTTCAAGTAAGGATGCTAGTTGTGCCCTGCTCTGTGCATAAGCTTTCTGCTGCTCTCCGCCAAGAGCTGAGGCATTAAGAGCTGCATCTTG
>JAKPKE010000227.1 GCA_029553855.1 Bacillota bacterium
AAAACACTAAGTTGACAAAGTAAACGCAACCATGGTGGTTGAAGGTAAAGCAAAAGCAATAGGGACGGTTCTTTCTGCTTTTTCACACTATTGCGTATTTGGAGAAGAATGCGCAGCATTCTTCAGATACGAGACACGAGAAAGCCTGGGTATTCCTTAAGGGTCAAAGACTGCACTGTGCGAGTTGATATACAAGGCTGTTGCTCCAGGGTATCTACAAACTCATAGCTATGTCGCATTATACTCCTATTGAGCAATAGCCGTACATACTTCTATCTCGTTATAATTCTTTGCTTTAAGGCTGATTAGTAGTATTATATATAAGGTAAAATATTATACTTATTTGTTGAACTATGCATACTTATCATATACAATAAGAATAAAAAGCGGGAGGAGATTAAATGTCTGCCACGTACAGTACTCAGTATGGTGAAGTCAACATATCGGATGATGTTCTGGCTACAATTTCAGGACTTGCAGCTACTGAATGCTATGGCCTGGTTGGGATGGCCAGCAAAAATGCAAAAGACGGTCTGGTTGAACTTCTTAAAAGAGAAAACCTGGCAAAAGGTGTAAGGGTTACAACGGAAGGTGAACAAATAAACATTGATTTATATATTGTTGTGGAGTTCGGTACCAAAATATCAACCGTTGCTGATAATATAATAAGCAAAGTAAAATACACTGTAGAGAATTTAACCGGTCTTAAAGTCAGGAAAGTCAATATTAATGTTCAGGGCGTGAGAGTATAGCTCTAATAAGGAGGATCAGATCTTGTCAAAACGAAATATTGATGGTATACAGCTTAAAAACATGATAATATCCGGCGCAAATAATCTAGAAAATAATAAAGGACCTATTAACGCTTTAAATGTATTTCCTGTACCGGATGGTGACACAGGCACGAATATGTCCCTGACAATGCAGTTTGCTGTGAAGGAAATCAAAGCAGCCGGTGATTTTGAAGTTTACACTGTGGCAAGTGCTGCCGCCAATGGTTCACTTATGGGCGCAAGGGGTAATTCCGGGGTCATTCTTTCACAGATATGGAGAGGCTTTGCAAAGGCTGTTAAAAATCATAAGGAACTGGATGTAAAAGCTATGGCAAACGCTTTTATGGAGGGATCCAATACTGCATATAAAGCAATTATGAAGCCTACGGAGGGAACTATCCTTACGGTTATACGGGAGACCGCGGAATATGCAATTAAGATTTCTGATAACTACGACGATAATCTGTTGTTTATGGAAGAAATTATAGAAAAGGCAAATTCGGTATTAAGCAAGACTCCTGATATGCTTCCGGTTCTGAAAAATGCGGGGGTAGTTGATGCAGGGGGTAAAGGACTTATATATATTTTTGAAGGTATGTACCAAGCGCTGAAAACCGGAGAATTACTTGAACTGAAAAACGCTGCCGAAATAGTACAGGAACAGAGAAGGGAAGTCAGCGCTGTATTTAAAAAAGAAAAAATCAACTATGGTTACTGTACTGAATTCCTTATAAAAGGCAAAGAACTCAGATTGGAAAAATATAGAGATGAAATAAAGGATTTCGGAGATTCATTGTTAGTAGTGGGAGATGAAAACCTCCTAAAAGTACACATACACACCAATAACCCCGGCGGGGTGCTGGAGCTGGCACTTGCTTACGGTGAACTTTCCAGTATCAAGATTGATAATATGCGAGAGCAGCATAATGAACTGCTGTTTACAGAAGAAACCGAAGACATTGCAGGACCGGCGGAGAAGTATGGAACTGTAGTTGTTGCAATGGGGGATGGTATTTCGGAAATATTTAAAGATTTGGGTGCAAATGAAATAATAGAAGGCGGACAAACAATGAACCCCAGTACCGAAGACATACTGAACAGCATAAATAAGGTCAATGCGGAAACAGTATTCATTTTCCCGAACAATAGTAATATCATACTTGCTGCAAACCAGGCAAAGACTTTGTCCGGAAAAAATGTTGCAGTCGTAGCCACAAAGACGATTCCGCAGGGAATATCTGCAATTATGGCTCTTGATTTTGAAAAAAATGTAGAGGAAAACAGTAAGAAGCTTGATAATGCCATTGCAAGCGTAAAATCAGGATTGATTACTTATTCAGTAAGAGACTCCAATTACGATGGGATAAATATCGAGGAGGGCAATATTATAGGAATAGTTGACGGTAACATAAGCGGAGTAGGCAAGGATATTACCGAAGTAAGTAAAAAGATACTGGACGACATGATTGATGAAGATTCCTCCCTGATATCAATCTACTATGGCAGCGATGTGACTGAGGAAGAAGCACAGAAGCTAAAAGAGGAGATAGGTGAAGTTTACAGTAATTGTGAAATAGAGCTTCATTTCGGCGGACAGCCGCTCTACTATTATATACTCTCAGTTGAGTGATTTTAGGGGTGTACAAATGAATGTTTCGGATGCTTCCATACAGAGTCTAAAAGGAATAGGACCGGTTAAGGCCAGGCTTTTTAATAAGCTTGGCCTATACACTATAGAGGATTTGTTGGAATATTACCCAAAGTACTACAAAGACAAAAGTGAAATAACCAAAATAAGAGATGTCAGGCCTGAGCTTAGCTATACGATAAGAGTATTTGTTGAGGGAAAGGCCTCTGAAGCAAGGACTAAAAGCAGATTGACCATTACAAAACTTGCTGTATCTGATGATACCGGCAGGATAAATACAGTATGGTTCAATAATAGATTTATTAAAAACACTTTTAAAGAAGGCGACGAGGTCCTTATGTACGGTAAAATAAAACGAATAGGGAAAGACCTTGTCATGGAGGCACCGGAGTATGAGAGGGCTTCTTCAGGAGAAAGCGTAAATCTTATGAGAATAGCCCCATACTATTCCCTTACGGAAGGCTTGACCCAGAAGGATGTCAGAAAAGCTGTCCATGGAGCACTGCAATATTTAAATGAGAAGCTGCAGGACGTATTCCCGGAAGAGCTGCGGAAAAAATATGGATTAGCGGAAATAAACTTTTGTATGAACAATATACATTTCCCGGAATCCAGGGACAAACTGGAACTTGCCAGGAAAAGGTTCATATTTGAAGAATTTTTTATGTTTCAGTCTGGTTTGATACATATAAAGAGAATGAACAATGAGGGTAAAAAAGCAATATGCTTTAATAAAGAAATAGATGTTCGTGAGTTTATCCGGAAGCTGCCCTATGCGCTTACATCAGCCCAAGAGAGGGTATTAGAAGAAATAAGCAGGGATATGGAAAGCCCGGCTATTATGAACAGATTGATACAGGGGGATGTAGGCTCCGGTAAAACTATCGTCGCTGCTCTGGCATTATACAAATGCATAAGGAACGGATACCAGGGAGCAATGATGGTGCCGACAGAAATCCTTGCAGAGCAGCATATGCAGTCCCTTGCTCAATTATTCAAGGATACCGGAATCACTGTTGGTTTGCTTAAGGGTAGTATGACTGTCAAAGAAAAAGAAATAATACTGGAAAAAGTGTTGACAGGGGAAATTAATATTGTTGTAGGTACCCATGCACTGATACAAAATAGTGTAAGTTTTAATAAATTAGGATTAGTAGTCACCGATGAGCAGCACAGGTTTGGTGTAAGGCAACGGGCTTTGCTTTCGGCAAAAGGTGATAATCCCGATATGCTCGTAATGACTGCGACTCCTATACCAAGGACACTTTCATTAATAATTTATGGTGACCTGGATATATCTGTTATTGATGAAATGCCTCCGGGAAGGAAAAAAGTTGAGACTTATTTTATTGATTCTTCCAAAAAGGAAAGGCTGATGAACTTTGTAAAAAAGCATCTTGACTCGGGACGTCAGGCATATTTTGTATGTCCTCTCATAGAGGAATCGGATAAACTGGAACTTGCTTCGGTAGAGGAATATTGCGAGAATATAAAGAAGCAATATTTCAAAAAATATAAGGTAGGTATGCTTCATGGAAAGATGAAGGCTGATGAAAAAAACGAAATAATGGAAAGTTTCAGGGAAAAGAAAATACAGGTGCTTGTATCTACTACTGTAATTGAAGTAGGTGTTAATATTACCAATGCAACAATAATGGTAATTGAGGATGCCGAAAGATACGGTATGGCCCAACTGCATCAGTTAAGGGGCAGGGTCGGAAGAGGAAAACACCAATCCTACTGCATATTGATTTCCGATACGGATAACGAAACTGCAATTGAAAGACTTAAGTATATGACAAAAACCCAAAATGGCTTTGAAGTAGCCGAGAAGGATATGGAATTTCGAGGAAGCGGTGAAGTACTTGGACAAAGGCAGCATGGACTCCCAGGTTTTAAACTGGCCGATATTTTTCGCGATGTAAAGCTTCTTAGGCTTTCAAAGGGAGCAGTAGAATACATATATGATAATAACAAGCTCTCAAATATAGAGTACAAGAGGATGAAGTCAATATTGGACAGCAGATTCCAGAAGGTACTTGAGGAAATATCATTGAATTAGCAGTATTTTTCCTGGGATAACAGAAATTACAGAGTTTAAAAAATAGCAGATAGAGCAAATTATTAGTAGCAAACCAAACAGGAGGTGCTACATATGCAAAGAAGTACTAGTTCAAACAGAACCCTGATACCGGAAGCAAGGGCAGCTTTGAAGACTTTCAGGGATCAAGTTGCAACTGAAATGGGGACAGATCTTACAGGCTATAATGGCGATAAAACATCCTGGGAATGCGGAAAAGTAGGCGGAGAAATGGTAAGAAGGATGATTGAACAAGCGGAAAAAGGCATGTCTGGAAGAAGATAAA
>JAKPKE010000265.1 GCA_029553855.1 Bacillota bacterium
TGGCAGCAATTCGTCATCAAACTGCCGATACCCGAAAATGCGGACGGATTGACCATAAGCTTCAAGACAGGAGCCGGAGAAGAAGTGAAAATTGACAGTTTTATAATCACTAAATAAAAAAAGGATGGGCGTGTTTGCCCATCCTTTTGCAATGCTTGTCCTTCTTATTTTGCAAGGTTTGTACCGTCAAAGTAGAATGAGTCGTCATCTTCGTTTGCAATGCCTACGAAATCTCTGAATGATCCTTTCTTTACTGTCAATTCATATTCGTATCTTGCTTCCATTGGCTTTCCAACCTTGATTCTTATTACATTGTCACCATCGTTGTCGCTTATTGCGTTATCATCATCCATAGATACTGAAATACCGCTGTCCAGATCGTAGTTTTTGAGGTTAAGTCCGTTTATGAAAGCTGTCTTTGCCGCTGCATCCATAACAGGGATATCTTCGCTGAATGTTATTTCAATAGTTTCTCTGTTTTTTGCAACAACTGATTCAATTTCCGGTGCTTCTGTGTCGGTATATTCACCTGTAAGGATTGTCAAATCGTCATCATCTGCGTTCTCAACAGGGTTACCGTGCTTGTCCGCCAAGAAATCCGCGAAGTTGAATTCGTAGTCTGTATCTTCAATGATTTTGCCATCGTTCTTTACGAATGTTACTACATTCTTGTCTATCGATACTGTAAATCCTTCAACATCTGATGCATCGGCGCCAGTGAAGTCAACGTACTTGGACATTGTTACTTCAAAGGTTTTTCCGTTAACCTGTTCGTAGGAATCTACTTCAGTTAAATCCAATTCTTCATCAGTGCCTTCAAATGTGAAGTCGCCGAATCTGATTGAGGATTTCAGTACTCTGTTGCCGATAAGGTCTTTTACGCCGCCGTCAGTTGCAGGATCACCATATACTATTGATACTACTGTGTAATCCTTGCCGTTTTCTAATGTTGTGGCTGATGAGAATTCTATTACTTTGTTTTCTTCGGCATAACCTTTTGCAGTGAGTTTTACATTTGTCCCTTCGTCATCAACACCGTTTACTGCCAGTACCAATTTTGCACCTGTTTCAAATTCTACTCTCTCGTCGAAGGAGAGTGCTACAACCTTGCTGCTTACTACATCTGCGTCTTCAAGCTTTGGAGCTGTTAAATCCCATTTTACAGATACAGTATCAACCTTCATCTTGTAGTACAATTCATTGCCTGCAAGGTCTTCAACACCGTCAACAATTATGTCGTATTCGCCATAGCCGTTTATGATATCGTTGACTTCCAGTTTAACTGTTACTCCGTCAGCTTCCAATATTGCTTTTGTCGGTGCGCCGACTTCTTCATCTATGGTGTAGTTGGCAATGTTTTCAGCTGTTTTTTCGTCAACTTCCTTTGTGAACTTCAGTTCGATTGCATTCTTGCCTGTAGCTTTTGCCGTATCAAGTTTTGAGGCAGCAAGGCTGCTTGATACTGCTTTAGCGGGTTTAGTTGTTTCTGCCATAGAGTTGCCGAATTCGTCAAGTATATCAACTATTGTCAGGTCATAAGTCTTGCCTGTTTCCATCTCTTCTACTGTAAGAATGGCTCTGAATACTTTCCATTCATTCTTTATTGTCCTTATTGATTCTATATCAAGGCCTTCCAATTCATAGTTGCTGAGGTCTGTTGCACTTTCTTCATTGATCTTACTTCCATCGCTGAATTCTACCAATATTGTAGTAGGTGAAAGCACTGTAAGCGTTTCCCACTTAGGAGCTTTGTCATCCTCTGCTATAGCTTTATAAACCTTGGTTGCAGGCCTTGTCATTACGTTGGCAGCCTTTCTCTGGTCAGCTATATTGTTTACTGTAAGCTTGTAATCTTCCCTTTTTTCCATTGGTTCTGTTACGATTTCCACGTTGTTCTGATCGTCAGAATCGGAATCCCAGGTAATTGACAATATGTCAAGCTCTGAACCGTTTGTCTTATCTTCTTTGATACTGTAGTTGGCAAGGTTTTCTGCACTCTCTTTTGTAACTTTTTCGTTGAACTTGACAACTATTCTTTCGTTAGTCTGTACTTCTATTTCTCCTTCAATTTTTGGAGCGTTTGTATCAAATCTTACTGTGAAGGTTTCGGTGTTGGATCTCTTTGCTACGCCGTCAACTGATTTGATGTTTGTTGCCTTCACTGTGTATTTTGTCTTATTTTTAAGCCCTTCTGTAGTTAATGTTACTTCGTCACCATCAACTTCAGCTTTTACTATTTCTACTCCGGCTATAGAGTAGTTGGCAACATCTGTACCTGTGGCATAGTCGATGTTCTTGTTGAAGTCTATAACAACTTCTTCAACGTCTTCACTTATAACGCTGTCTATTTCAGGACCGCCTGATACTTTTGCAATACCTGTGAATTGAACAGTTTTTTCACCGACTGTCAGCTTGTATAGCTTACCTGATGTCATAGCCGCTGTTTCAAGTCTTACTGTATCTTCGCCTGTAACTGCTGCTGAATTAATCTTAAGGCCTTCGATAGCATAGTTGTCTGCATTTGCTGCTGCAGAATTAACATCAGCTTCAAATACAACTTCAACTACTGAGTTACCAAGAGCCTTTGCTGATTTTACCGCTGCCTGGATCTCTTCTTCATACAGTCCGGCTGCTACCGCAGCTTTTTTGTTGATCATTTCTGCTTCTACCAGTGCGGCTGCAAGTGTTTTGTCGCTGTTTTTCATGTTGGTTTTCAAACCTTCGATTGTAGCAACTGCCAAATCGTTGTTTGTGAATTTTGCAACATCAGCAACTTTTACAAGTCCTTTTGAAGCTGCGAATTCCATAACTTCCGGCCATGTAAAGTCTCCGACTACTTCAGCAGTTGTCTGCTTGTAGCCTAATGCTTCCAGCATTACCTTGTAGTACTGCTGAGCTGTGATTGTTTCAAAAGGATTGAATTTTCCTGCATCTGCACCAATCCAGCCGAGCTGCGGGTTAGCTTTAAGGTATGCCATTATAGCCTTACCTTCGGGCCATGTCATTGTGTTTGCATCTGAGAAGTTAGCTGTTCCTGTGTATGCCATTGCTTCATCTTCAAGGCCCTTAAGTCTCAGATACATTATAGCTGCCTGCATTCTTGTTGTTTCTTTTGCCAGATATTCAGGTGTGACTCCTTCAGAGGTATCTCCCTTAAGCACACCGATAGTTTTCAGCGCATTTGCATCAGCGCCGATTTCTGCTGTTCCTTCAGCGAATGCAACGGTCATTGTTGAAAATACCATGGCAAATGCTAAAAGAAGAGCAAGTATCTTCTTATTCATACGTGTTATTTCCTCCTTAGAAATATTTTTGGTTGTGTTTAGTTTTTTTGTGCATTCAATTTTTTGTCCTATGCTATGCACCCCCTTTCCAGGCTGTAGTAAAATTGATAAACTTTCTTATGGTTAACATAATTCTATACGAATTTCACTTTTCCTTCTTGTGTTACAGTATTGTAATGAAGTGTAATGTAAGCGTAACAGAAAATGTTATGAAATTAAATCATAGAATTATGTACGAATTTTATGTTAACCATTAAGCTTAAAAAAATATAGCTGTTTTGTCTCGCTCTGTCAAGTTTTGCTTGTACATATATATATATGACGCAGGCGGTGTTTGTAATGTTTCATTACAATTTTGTAACAAAGGCTGCAGTGCATATTTTTTAGGCAATTTCCCCAATAAAGCAGGATTTATGCAACTTCCACAGAATATATTTCTGTAAGAAAGAATATAATAGGAGGATACAGATGAAAAAATATAAATTTTTCAAAGCAGCAGTAATTATGTTCACAATACTATACGCATTTACCGGCGTTCTTTACGCTGACAACAATACTTCAAAGTTTATCGATATAGATAATAACTGGGCAAAGCAGCATATCATGAACGTATATGACAAAGGCCTGATGGGAGGTTTTTCAGAAACCGAATTCAAGCCCGGTGAATACGTTAAGAACTATGACGCCTTAGTAAGTATATCACGGATGATTAATCAGGAAAAGAATATAAATCTGGAACAACTGGAGAAAACATACCAGAAGAGTGTTCTGGATAAGTTTAATGTGCCTGTATATGCAAGAGGAGCTATCGCACTGTGCCTTGAAGAGGGAATAGTTACAGACGCTGATATAAGTAAATTCGGCCAAATTCCTTATGCTACGAAGAACAGCATTATAGAATATCTCGGAAAGGCTTTCGGCATAGTCTATGATGAAAAAGCTCCTCCTGTTGCCCTTGAATTCTTAGATGTATATGATATACCTACCCGATCTAAGCCTTGCGTTAAGTTTCTGCTTGACAACGGCATCTTAAGTCCCTACAGCGAAACAAATACAAAATTATACCCCAAAAGCAATGTGGATAGAGCCGTTTTTGCAAAAATGATGGATATCTCAAGTGATGTATATAATAAGAAGGTGCCAGTATTGGATACGGCCGGTTCAGGCAGCGGCACGGAAGCCCCATGGGCAGGAGAGATAGAATGGGCCGGCGGCATTGGCCCGGGGACTGTCGAAGCAACAGGGAATGCAGAGCAGGCGGATGTGATTGCCGATGTGGGTGGCGTGCAGGCAGATGTGGTTGCCTACGTGGACCAGGTGATCCCTGAGTACGGGAATCTGGCGGTGTTTGTCGGAACAGAGAGAAGGGTGTACAAAATCGCAGAAAATGCTGAATGTACTATAGACGATATTCCAAGCGGGTTCTGGAAGCTCAGTAAAAGTGACAGAGTCAAGCTTTTTATTGAAAAAGACAAGGTAGTCAGAATCATGGGTGAAAGCAAAATAAGGAAGACGGTTGGAACCCTTATAAGCATAGAATCAAATGACAAAAGCATACTGAAAATGAAAACCGCCTCCGGTGACATAAGGAATTACACTATTATGGCAAGAACAATAGTGATTAAGGACGGAAAAAGTGCATTGTGGCAAGAACTGAAGGAAGGTAACAGCCTGGTGGTCACTACTTCCTATGATGAGCTGATTGAAATAAACGCCGACGGGGTCAAAAGCTCGGATAAGGGTATTATTGAATCGCTGACATACAGCAGGATTGCTCCACCCAAGATTGTTATAACAGCCCTGGATGGGAGGCAGAATACATACTATGCCAATGATAAGATAGAAATAGCCGGAGCGGGCAATGATGTGCATTCCTTAAGGCCGGGTATGCAGGCAGAGGTAAGCCTGATAGACGATGAAATAAAAAAGATAACAATTATGAATGAAAACGCATTAATTGTAATAGAGCTGAAGGGTGTAATAAAGAGCATAAACCTTGAATCCAGGCTTATGGTTATAGAAGTATATGACAACAGTACAAATAAGTATATTGAAAAAAAGGCATATATTACTGAAGAAACCAAGATGCAGGATGCAGATTTTAATCCCATCGGGTTAAACAGCCTGAAGATTAATCAGATAGTTACCGTAAGGGGCACCGGAATGCCGGATGGCGTATCTGCAAAAACAATACAGGTGGCAAATTAATTGGAGGGACATTGTTCGCCCGCGTACTGATTTACCCTTTGCGTATACTGGTTTCCCGTGGAGGTTTTTATGGATTACCGTGACAAATACAATAAATGGATCACTGACACCGCTTTTGATGATGAGATAAAAAAAGAGCTTATTGCAATAAAAAATGATGAAAAGGATATTGAGGACAGGTTTTACAAGGATCTGGTGTTTGGAACCGGCGGGCTTAGGGGCATAATCGGAGCCGGCACCAACAGAATGAACAGGTATACGGTAGGCAGGGCGACTCAGGGCCTTGCAAACTATATTATTAAAAAAGAGGTGGAAAATCCCGGCGTCGTTATAGCCTATGACTCCAGACGGTTTTCCTATGAGTTTGCAATGGAGTCGGCAAAGGTTTTGAATTCCAATGGGATTATCGCTTATGTATTCAGTCACCCAAGACCTACCCCTGAGCTTTCCTTTGCTGTAAGGGAGCTTAACGCTGCGGCGGGGATAGTTATTACTGCCAGTCACAATCCGCCGCAATATAACGGCTACAAGGTATACTGGAGCGACGGGGCTCAGGTGGTTTCACCGATTGCAGATGAGCTTATTGCAGAAGCGAATTCCATACAGGATTTTTCGGAAATAAAACATACTGAAGAAGTTGATTTCATAGAAAAAGGTATGTTGAAGTTCTTGGGCGCAGAAATAGATGACAGATATATCGGAAAAGTCAGGGAACTATCTTTGAACCCTGATGCAGCAAAGGAAATGGGAGAGGATTTCAGAATTGTATACACCCCTTTGCATGGAACCGGAAATATCCCTGTCACCCGGGTATTGAAGGGAATCGGCTTCAAGAATGTAACGGTTGTAGCGGAGCAGGAACATCCGGACGGAAGCTTCCCTACGGTAAAACTTCCGAATCCGGAGGATCACGAAGCTTTTACATTGGCCATTGAGCTTGCAGGGAAGCAGTCTGCCGATATTATTATCGGAACAGATCCCGACTGCGACAGGATGGGTGCCGTGGTAAAGAATACCCTGGGGGAATATGTAGTTCTTACGGGGAATCAAACAGGAGCGCTGCTGGTGGATTATATTCTGGGCTCAATGAAAGAGAAGGGAAGATTAAATGAAAGAAGCACCATAATCAACACCATAGTCACGGGAAAGCTTGGGGAAAAGATAGCAGAAAGCTTTAATGCAGACACAATATCGGTGCTTACGGGCTTCAAATATATAGCGGAGAAGATACGGGAATTTGAGAGCAGCGGACAGGAATTTGTATTCGGATATGAAGAAAGCTACGGATACCTTGCAGGAACTTTTGTGAGGGATAAAGACGCGGTCATTGCATCCATGCTTATTTGTGAGATGGCCGCGTACTGCAAGAAAAAAGGGATGACATTATACGGGAGGTTAATGGAGCTTTACCGCAAATACGGATATTACATGGAAAGCCTTTCTTCCATTGCATTTGAAGGCAAGGGGGGAATGGAGGAAATGCTAAAACTCATGAATACTCTAAGAAATAATCCTCCCGGAGAAATTAACGGCATCAAGGTTAAAGAAATAAGAGACTATATGGATTACAACGGACCAATCAGACTTCCCAGGGAAAATGTGCTTCAGTTTATATTGGAGGACAAATCCTGGTTTTGCATAAGGCCTTCAGGAACCGAACCGAAGCTGAAAATTTATTTTTCCGTAACAGGCAGCAGCTGCGAGGATGCTGAAGCTGCAATGGCGGGACTTAAAGCGGCAGTCGGATTATGTCTGAAAGTAAAATAAACAAAAAAAGAGGAAATACCAGGTAAGTATAGAATATATAGTACTGCATTGCACAAAGACTTGTTTTGCAATTAGAAATTCCTTATTGCGGCCCCCTTTGCATAAATAGCAGGATAGGGTAAAAGCTCGTAGGATTTCTTATAAAAACATTTCTGCAAATAGTAGGTAAATTGTGAGGGGGCAAGCACAGTGACAATTAAAAAGCTTCTTGTAGTTGACGACCAGCAGGGCGTCAGATTTCTTATCGGCGAAATATTCCGTGGGGAAGGTTTTAATGTTGCTGAAGCGAGCAACTATGAGGGGGCAATAAGTGCTGCAATAGATTTTGTGCCCGATATTGCTCTGATTGATATGAAATTAGGAAATAACAACGTTCACGACGGAGGGGATATTGTTAAGGAGCTTAAACAGTATATCCCCAAGCTTGTACCTATAGTTGTATCCGCCCAGAGCGAGCCGGACAAGCTGGACAAAGCAATCAGGAACGGTGCGGTATACTGCCTGGAAAAGCCTTTTGATATGGAGAGGATTATCAACGTGGTCAATGAGCAGTTGTTGAAATATTCCTAACAAATACTGATCCATAGGAGGAATTAAATGAGTAAAGTAACTATCAGACTGAGGATGAGTGCTCACGATGCACATTACGGCGGAAATTTAGTGGACGGGGCCAGAATGCTTGGACTTTTCGGGGATGTGGCGACAGAGCTTCTTATAAGGAACGATGGAGATGAAGGATTGTTCTGTGCTTATGATAGCGTAGAATTTCTTGCGCCGGTATTTGCGGGAGATTATATTGAAGCGGTCGGTGAAATCGTCAAGATAGGGAATACATCCAGGAAAATGATATTTGAAGCCAGGAAGGTAATACAGTCAAGGCCGGATATCAATGATTCGGCGGCAGAAGTGCTGGATTCGCCGGTAGTTGTATGCAAAGCAAGCGGCACCTGCGTAGTGCCGAAGGACAAGCAAAGGGGGAATTTGCATGGATAAGCTGATTATAACAGCATGTCTTACAGGGGCGGAGGTAACAAGGGAGCAACAGCCCAATCTTCCAATAAGCCCTGACGAGATAGCCGAAGCAGCGTACCAGGCATGGAAAGCCGGTGCTTCAATAGTTCATGTTCATGCCAGAAAGCCCGATGGAACTCCGACTCAGGATTTGGAAGTGTATAGGGAGATCAAAGAAAAGACTGCAAAGAAATGTGATATTATATTTCAGCCTTCAACAGGCGGAGCGGTGTGGCATTCCAAGGAAGAAAGAATACAACCGGTATTCCTTAAGCCGGAAATGGCTTCACTGACTGCAGGAACATGCAATTTCGGCCCGGATGTATTTATGAATACTGAAGAATATATGGAAACCTTTGCAAGGGCTATGCAGGAAAATGGCGTAAAACCTGAAATAGAAGTATTCGAAAAAGGCATGATCAACAACGCCATGAAGCTGGTCAAGAAAGGGCTTCTTACAATGCCGATCCATTTTGACTTTGTTATGGGAGTTCCGGGAGCAATCCCCGGGGAGCCCAGAGATTTGATGTATCTGGTGGGAAGCATTCCGGAGGGCTGCACCTGGACGGTAGCAGGTATTGGAAGGGCAGAGCTGCCCCTGGGTGTAATGGCTGTAGTGATGGGGGGCCACGTAAGAGTGGGCTTTGAGGATAACATATTCTATTCAAAGGGTGTAGTTGCAGAGTCAAATGCCCAGCTGGTCGAAAGAATCGTCAGGATAGCCGGGGAATGCGGCAGGGAAGTGGCAACCCCTGATGAAGCAAGAAAGATACTGGGTATAAAATCATCTAACATATTGTAGAGGATTTTGCGATTTAATGTAGAATAATATTAATACGCAGCTTAGTGTCAAACTAAGCGTTATTATTCATCCGGGGGGGTGTTGGATCGTGCTTTTTGATACCAATATTGGTGTTGCGGTAAGATGTACTAATTGCGGCAAGCTTGCAATCAGGAATATATCCCTTTTCAATCTGCCAAAAGACGGCTTTAACGAGGAAAGGTGCGGATGCGGCAGAGTTTTATTCAAAATTAAAAGCGGCGATTCAAAGTCCTTCCGTGTACACATCAATTGCATTGCATGCGGCAAGGAACATCTTTACACCTTCAGCTCAAAGCTGATTTTGAGCGGGAAATTAAAAATACTGAATTGCCCAAGCAGCAGATTGGATATCTCATTTGTCGGAAACAGGGAGTTAGTAAGGAATGTGGCGATAAAACATCAAAAGGACTTGCAAGAGCTTATTAAGGTACTTGAAGTATGATATAGGCACGGGTATTTATTCCCGTGTCTAATGTTTTAGCGGCATAAACGAATTTTCCTAAAAAAAATGGAAATAATTTTATAGAGGTGATGACAAGGTTGGACGAACTAATGCAAAAAAGCTTAATCGAACTCAGGGAGCTTGCAAGATCATTGGATATAAAGAACAACTACAAGCTCAGGAAAGATGAGCTGGTACAAGAAATATTGAAGAGAATCGAAGAGGCAAAAATAGCTCAGGGAATAATTAAGCCCCCTCCCAAAGAAGAGAATAAACAGAGAGAAGTCACAGCAGAAAATGAGATAGAAAGCCCTGCAAAAAGGGAAATTGAAAAGCCTTTAAACGAGGAAGAAAAGAAGTTCCTGGAAAGCAAGGATATTGACAAGGGCGGCAGAGCTGACGGAATACTTGAGATACTGCCTGACGGGTTTGGATTCCTGAGATCGGATAATTACCAGTCGGGGGATAGGGATACTTATATATCTCCATCTCAGATAAGGCGATTCAACTTAAGGACCGGCGACAGGATAACAGGAATAACCAGAGCCCCCAAAGAGGGGGAGAAATTTCCGGCGCTTTTGTATGTGCAGGGGGTAAATGGAGACAATCCCGAAAGTGTAATCAGGAGACCATATTTTGAAGACCTTACCCCAATATATCCGGATAAGAAAATTGTTTTAGAAAGCAACCCAAAGGACCTGTCCACAAGGATTATCGACCTCCTTGCACCTATGGGAATGGGACAGAGGGGTATGATTGTATCACCTCCAAAAGCAGGAAAAACAATTCTTTTGAAAAAAATCGCAAACAGTATCACTAAGAATTATCCCCAGATGGAATTAATAGTATTGTTAATAGATGAGAGGCCTGAAGAAGTAACAGATATGAAAAGGTCCATAAAAGGTGATGTTATTTACTCCACCTTTGACGAAATGCCCGAAAACCACTGCAAAGTTGCAGAGATGGTGCTGGAAAGGGCCAAGCGCCTTGTAGAGCAGAAGAAGGATGTTATAATTCTTTTGGACAGTATTACAAGACTGGCAAGGGCTTACAACCTTACAATTTCACCTACCGGGAGAACGCTCTCCGGAGGACTCGATCCGGGAGCACTTTATAAACCTAAAAAGTTTTTTGGCGCAGCCAGAAATATTGAAGAGGGCGGAAGCCTGACCATCCTTGCTACAGCCTTGGTGGATACGGGCAGCAGAATGGATGATGTCATATATGAAGAGTTCAAGGGAACGGGAAATATGGAGGTGCACCTGGACAGAAAACTCTCGGAAAAGAGGATATTCCCTGCAATAGACATGAATCGTTCCGGTACAAGAAGAGAAGAAATGCTTCTGAATTCAAAAGAATACGAGACGATAATGTCCATAAGGAAAGCTTTCAGCAGCGGACCCAGTTCGGAAGTTACGGAATTCCTGATAAACAAGCTTGTCCACACCATGAGCAATGAGGAATTCATTGAAGCGATAAAATTCAGCAACTTCAGGGATTAACACAATATTTCCCTTTTATGATTTAATTTCATCAAAACTAAGAATAAATACCCATAAAAAATATTTGCCAAGTATGAAATTCTATGCTAAAATGTATACTTGTCGATGGGATTTATGCTCATAATGTGTATAATTGTTCTGTACGTTTACATTCTATAAAGAAAGAGGTGAACAGAATGAAAGAGGGAATCCATCCAAAGTATGATACAGCTGTTGTCAGATGCGCTTGCGGAGAGACCTTTGAAACAGGCTCGGTAAAAAAAGAAATAAAAGTTGAAATTTGTTCCAAGTGTCATCCTTTCTTTACGGGAAAGCAAAAGCTTGTAGATACAGGCGGACGTGTTGAAAGATTTAAAAAGAGATTCAGCCTGGATAAAGAAGAAAGTAAAGAAGAATAATCCATAAAGGCGACATGGGGGCGTCTCGCAGAGACGTCCCCATGTCGCTTGACTAATTTTAGGGGGTTGGTTTATGTACGGACCGAAGAACCATGGATGGATTGAGGTTATCGTAGGACCAATGTTCAGCGGTAAAAGCGAAGAGTTGATCAGAAGAATTAACAGGGCAAAAATCGCAAGGCAAAAAATACAGGTTTTCAAGCACAGTATTGATGACCGTTATACCACCGATCATGTGGTGTCTCATAACGGTATAAAAATAGAAGCCCTAAGAGTTGCAAACTCTGAGGATATTATGGGATACATAGAAAAAGATACTATAGTTGTAGCGATAGATGAGGTACAGTTTTTTGATATGGGTCTGACGGATGTATGTACTAAGCTGGCCGATGAAGGGAAACGCGTTATATTGGCGGGCCTTGACCAGAATTTCAGAGGAGAGCCCTTTGGTCCTACCCCCGAATTGATGTCCGCTGCGGAGTTTGTAGATAAGATACAGGCCATATGCATAAAATGCGGCAACCCGGCAACAAGGACTCAGAGGCTGATAAACGGAGAACCTGCCTCCTATGACGATCCTATAATATTGGTAGGAGCAAAGGAAAGCTATGAAGCCAGATGCAGGAAATGCCACGAGGTGCCGGGGAAAAAATAGAGATAGATAAATGTTGAGAGGCAGATATTGATGATTACACGTACTTCGGAAAACAGGATAAAACCAAAAGCCGTAGGGGGTCAGGCCGTTATAGAGGGCGTAATGATGAAGGGCGTCGAAGATGTTGCCATTGCAGTGCGCAAACCTGACGGCGAAATTGTGGTCAGCAGGGAAAAGCTCAAAGGAAAAAGAAAAGTTATTTCAAAGATACCGATTCTCAGGGGAATGTATGCCTTTGTGGACTCAATGGTATTGGGAGTCAGGGCCTTGATGTACTCTGCCGAATTTATCGAGGATGAAGAGGAGAAAGAAAAAGAAAAAAAGCCTTCTAAGTTTGATGAATTAGTGGAGAAGAATATCGTCTGGATTTCTGTAGTAATATCGGTGCTGTTTTCCGTGGGGCTGTTCATATTGCTCCCTACCGTAATTGTCGGTGCTTTCAGGAATTTTATCAGCAGCAACCTGATGCTTAACGGAGTTGAGGGCATAGTAAGAATAATGATTTTTCTGGGATATTTGCTTGCCATATCTAATATGAAGGATATTAAAAGAGTTTTTGAGTATCATGGAGCAGAGCATAAGGCCATATTCTGTTATGAATATGGTGAAGAGCTGACTGCCGAAAACGTCAGGAAGCATGGAAGGCTGCACCCCAGATGCGGTACCAGCTTTCTTTTCATTGTTATGATAGTCAGTATACTTCTTTTTTCACTTTTCACCTGGTCCAATATTTTCATCAGATTGGTTATCAGGATACTGCTTATTCCGGTTGTGGCGGGCATATCCTATGAGATAATAAAATGGGCCGGTAAGAGCCGAAGCAAGCTTTCGTGCATAATTTCAACTCCCGGAATGTGGCTGCAAAAAATTACAACAAGGGAACCCGATGACAAACAGATTGAAGTGGCTGTTGAAGCTCTCAAAAATGTCCTTACGGCCGATCCGGAGGCAGATAACTGGTAATGTATAATGTCAATGAATTGTTGAAAAAGGCAGTCGGCATACTGAGAGAAAGCGATACCGATACTCCGGTACTTGACGCCGAATTGATACTGCTGCACGTTATGGATACAGCCGGACAGAAGACAGACAGACTGAAGCTTGTCACCAGGCCTGATATGGCCGTTGGTGAAAGAATTGAAGCGAAGTATTTTGAATTGGTAAATGAACGGAGCAAAGGAAAGCCCGTACAATATATAACCGGAAGACAAGAATTTATGGGCTTTGAGATGTATATTTCCGAAGGAGTGCTGATACCCCGCCCTGATACGGAGACAGTGGCCGAAAGGGCAATTGAGCTGGCAAAAGAAATGGAGAAGCCCGTTATTATTGATATGTGTACGGGAAGCGGGGGAATAGCAATAAGCCTTGCAGCCGCTATACCCGGCTCAAAAGTATGGGCTGTGGATTTTTCAGACAGCGCATTGGAATGCTGCAGAATCAATGTTAATCGTTTTAAATTGGAGAATAATATAAGAGTGACAAAGAGCGATCTTTTTGCAGGTATTATGGATGAAGAACTTATTGAAAATACTGATATTATAGTATCCAACCCTCCATATATAGAAAGCGGGTCCATACCCGAGCTGAGTATAAATGTCCGTGGCTATGAGCCCCATTCGGCTTTGGACGGCGGCAAAGACGGACTTGAATTTTATAGAAGGATAACAAGGGACAGTGTTGGATTCCTTAAAACAAACGGAATACTGATGTTTGAGACAGGGTATGATCAGGGGACCAAGGTAAGGAATATTATGGAGGGTGACGGTTGCTATCATGAAATAAATATAGAAAAAGATCTTGCAGGTTATGATAGATGTATATGGGGGCGCAAAGCGCGAATTTGAAGCGGGGAGTGATAGGATGCTCGACAAATTGGAGTTTATAGAAGAAAAATATGAGGATTTAAGCCATAAGATAAGCGACCCGGAAACAATCTCGGATCAGGAAGTATGGCGGAAGCTTATGAAAGAGCATGCAAACCTGGAGCCTGTTGTTGAAAAATTCAGGGAATACAAGTCTGTACTGAAGGGAATCGAGGATTCAAATGAAATGCTGACCGATAAGCCCGACAAAGAATTTGAAGAGATGATAAAGCTTGAGCTTGCGGAGCTTCATGATAAAAAGGAAATACTGGAGGAGGAACTGAAAATACTCCTGCTTCCGAAGGATCCCAATGATGAAAAAAATGTAATAGTGGAGATAAGGGGCGCGGCAGGGGGAGAAGAAGCTGCACTTTTTGCCGGAGACCTTCTGAGGATGTATACGAGATATGCTGAAAGGGTTGGCTGGCAGATTGATATCTTAAGTTCCAATGCTACGGATATAGGGGGCTATAAGGAAGTTATTTTTGAAATACAGGGCAAGGGTGCATATAGCAGGCTTAAATACGAAAGCGGCGCCCACAGGGTTCAAAGAATCCCGACTACTGAGGCAGGCGGAAGGATTCATACCTCAACTTCGACTGTTGCAGTGCTTCCCGAAGCTGAGGACGTAGATGTGGAAATAAACATGAACGATTTGAGGATAGACGTATTCCGCTCCAGCGGCCACGGAGGGCAAAGCGTAAATACGACGGACAGCGCAGTGAGGGTGACACATCTGCCCACAGGCTTTGTTGTATCCTGTCAGGATGAAAAGTCGCAGCTTAAAAATAAGGAAAAAGCTATTAAAATATTGAAGTCAAGGCTTTTGGAGCTGGAGACGGAAAAGCATAATGCAGAGATTGCCAGCGACAGAAAGAGCAAGGTGGGAACCGGTGACAGAAGCGAGAGAATCAGGACCTACAACTTCCCCCAGGGCAGGGTTACGGACCATAGGATAGGACTCACCCTATATCAGCTGGATACCTTCATGGACGGCGACCTTGATGAAATGATAGATACACTTGTAACAAATGCACAGGCCGAAAAGCTGAAAAGCGCGGAGTAATCTGCGCTAATGCTTAATAATACATGCCATTCTGCATCTGCATAAACTGCGGCAAGGTTGCCTCTGTTCTATAAATCTCTCTTTTGAATATAGATATACAGAGTATTCGGAAGTGGGGGAAATAGAGTGAATAGGCTTTTTGCTGTTACCTGCATAGGTTTTTTATGCGGAACAATTGGTACCGGTCTGGGAGGCATATTGACAATAATACTTGGGAATCCTACAAAAAGGTTTATGGCTGTCCTTTTAGGATTCACAAGTGGAATTATGATATCGGTGGTATGCTTTGACCTGCTCCCGGAAGCCTTTAACATAGGCGGGCTTTTTATAAGTCTTGCAGGTATAGTGCTGGGGGTAGGGATAATACTGATTATAGAGCAGTTTATTCCGGAAGGCACAAGCCGAAAGCCCGGCGAAGACCTTGATTTTATAAGAAGCGGGATACTGCTTGGCATAGGTATCGCCATACATAACTTTCCCGAAGGACTGGCGGTTGGCTCTGGATTTGCTGCCAGCAACAATTTAGGATTGGGCCTTGCCGCAATAATAGGCATCCATGATATGCCGGAGGGTATTGCAATGGCGGTTCCCCTCAGGATAGGCGGCACCAACAGAATAAGAATATTGCTGTATACGGTTTTGGCAGGAATACCCATGGGCCTGGGGGCATTTGTGGGAGAACTGCTTGGACAGATATCCCCTGAATTTATCTGCCTGTGCTTAAGCTTTGCAGGGGGGGCGATGCTCTATATAACCTGCGGAGAGCTTATACCGAAGACCCATAATGTCTATAAGGGAAGGATTTCTGCAATAGGCATGATTGCCGGTATACTGTGCGGAATAATAATGTCCAATGTAATTTAAAATGTGTATCCGAAAGTTGTATATGGTATTTTACCGTGGTATTATGTATTTAGCATAAAGTCACGGTTTTTTTGCGAATATAATACATAAGTTATTATCGATGGAGGAGTTGCATTGACTACCGAGATATACTTCCTGGATGAAAACAATATTGATTTTAATATAGTCGATAGGGCTGCAAAGGTAATAAGAAATAAAGGTACTGTCATATTTCCTACGGAAACGGTATATGGCCTGGGAGCCAGCGCACTTTCCGGGGAGGCAGCCGGCAAAATATTCACCGCAAAGGGAAGACCCGGAGACAACCCGCTGATTGCGCACGTTTCATCCATGAATATGCTTCTGTATCTTATAGGAAGTCCCTTAAGCGACAGTGCCGTGAAGCTTATTGACAAATACTGGCCCGGGCCTTTGACGCTGATTTTTAAAAAATCCCGGAAGGTGCCCTATGAATTGACTGCGGGATTGGATACTGTCGCGGTAAGGATGCCTGACAACAAAATTGCATTGGAGCTTATCAGCAGGAGTGAGCTGCCTATTGCGGCACCCAGTGCGAATATTTCAGGAAAACCAAGTCCCACTCTGCCTGAACATGTGATTGCCGACATGAATGGCAAGGTGGACATGATATTATGCGGCAGCAAAAGCCGGGTAGGGGTGGAATCCACAATTCTGGATCTGACCGGGGACGTGCCTGTGGTTCTGCGGCCCGGCGGAGTGACATTGGAGGAGCTTAAGAACGTACTCGGATCCGTGAAGGTTGACAGGGGAATAGTAGGAGGATCGGAAACGCCGAAAGCCCCCGGAATGAAATACACACACTATGCCCCTGATGCCGATATGGTCATTGTAAAAGGTGAATTGGAGAATATCAAAAAAAAGATACAGGAACTGGTCGGCGATAGCATAGAAAAAGGTCTGAAGGCAGGAGTGCTTGCTTCCGATGAGACAGTTGAATACTACAGAAATTGCAGGGTAATCTCCCTGGGAAGCAGAACCAATTCAAAGACTATTGCGTCAAATATATTTGAGAAGCTTAGGGAATTTGACAGCATGGGAGTTGACATTATTTTTGCAGAGGCCTTTGACGAAAGCCATATGGGCATGGCCGTCATGAACAGGATGAATAAAGCTGCGGGTTTCAATATTATTGAGGTGTAATGGGATATGAAAAGAATATTATTCGTTTGTACCGGGAATACATGCAGAAGCAGTATGGCCGAAGCGCTTTTGCGGCATTCACTGCTTAATTCAGGGCTGGCGGGAGAGTATTTTGTAAGCTCCGCAGGCACAGGGGCTTATCCGGGGATGCCTGCATCCCATAATGCCATACAGGCCCTCGGAGAATTGGGCATTGATTTGAAACAGCATTCTTCCAGTATTATAGATAATTATCTGATCGATGACGCACACCTTATACTTACAATGACTGCCTCCCATAAGAATTATTTGCTGCAGCTGAGGCCCGATGCCGTTTCCAAGACATACACACTGGCTGAATACTGCGAATCGGAAGGGAAAGCAGATATTGACGATCCTTTTGGATGGGATATTGATGTATACATAAATTGCCGCGACAAAATCAGAATATATATAGATGCACTGATAGAAAAACTTAAGGAGAAAGGGGAGCGCTAAATGAAAATTGCAATTGGAAGTGATCATGGAGGTTTTTTGCTGAAGGCTGAAATTATGAAGCATCTGAGAGATAAGGATATTGAATTCTTCGATTTTGGTTGTTATACTGCTGAATCCGTAGATTATCCGGATATTGGACAGGCAGTCGGAGAAGCAGTTGCCAAAGGTGAATATGACAGAGGGATAGTCTGCTGCGGAACGGGTATAGGCATTTCAATATCAGCAAACAAGATTCCGGGTATCAGGGCTGCACTCTGCGGGGACTGTTTTTCAGCCAAAGCTTCCAGGGAGCATAATGACGCCAATGTGCTTGCCCTTGGGGAAAGGGTCATTGGGGCCGGGCTGGCAAAAATGATAGTTGATATATGGCTGGATACGGAATTCCAAGGGGGAAGACACGGGAGAAGGGTAGAAAAAATTGCAAAAATTGAGGAAAAGTACGGGAGGCGCTGAAGTGGATAAATATAAAAATGTTACGGTTATGGAGCACCCGCTCATTCAGCATAAGCTTACAATACTGAGGGATAAGAACACAGGAGTGAAGGAATTCAGGGAACTGGTTGAAGAACTGGCTATGCTTATGGGATACGAAGTTACCAGAAATCTCACGGTAGAGGAAACGGAAGTAGAGACACCCATATGCAAAACCAGGTCCAAGATTATTGCAGGCAAGAAGCTTGGCATAGTACCGATTCTAAGGGCCGGATTAGGCATGGCGGACGGGATGCTGCGTCTGATTCCTACTGCAAAGGTCGGGCATATAGGTTTATACCGGAATCCGGATACCCTGATGCCTGTTGAATACTATTGCAAGCTTCCTGTCGATGCTGCAGAAAGGGATATTATTGTTCTTGACCCTATGCTGGCCACCGGAGGCTCTGCTTCAGCTGCGATAAGCTTCCTTAAGGATAGAGGAGTGAAGAGTATCAAGCTTGTCAACATTATTGCAGCTCCGGAAGGTATAAGGACCGTAACGGAAGCTCATCCGGATGTGGAGATATTTGTAGCGGCAATAGACAAAAAGCTAAATGGCCATGGATATATAGTTCCCGGGTTAGGCGACGCGGGAGACAGGCTTTACGGGACAAAATAATTGCGAGGGGTGAATGTATGGAAAGAAGGGACAAATTCAACTACTATCTGGATATTGCAGAAACTGTTTTAGAAAGAGGCACATGCATCAGAAGGAATTTCGGGGCCATTATAGTAAAAAACGATGAAATAATATCTACCGGTTACAGCGGAGCACCGAGAGGCAGGGCAAACTGCAATGATTTGGGCTATTGCATCAGACAAAAATTAAACATACCCAGGGGACAGAACTATGAAAAATGCAGAAGCGTACATGCGGAAGCCAATTGCATAATATCGGCAAGCAGGAGAGATATGATAGGGTCTATATTATACCTTGTCGGAAAAGAAATGGACTCAGGGGATTATGTTAAGGATGCAAGTTCCTGCGCAATGTGCAAAAGAATGATACTAAACGCCGGAATAGAAAGGGTCATTATCAGGGATTCTGCGGATAAATACAGGGCCATTGAGGTAAACAGATGGGTCGAGGATGATGATTCATTAGGTGAAATTTTGGGATATTAAAAAATTCATTTTTTAATTTTAATTTTATGGGGAAAATAATATTATACTGCAAAACACATTGAGAGTGTTGAATTGACAATAATTTTCCCTTGAAGTAAAATTATCATTGAATGGAGCTTTTTTGATACTTTAATCGCGGTTGTTCTATATTATCCTCCTTACAGTTGATATTGTGAAGGATACGAAAGAAATTGGATTACTTGGGAGTGATAAAATGATAAAAAACATTATAGCATTTATTATTGCCGTGTTTGTTGCTTATGGAGTCACACCGCTGATGATAAGGCTTGCAAAGCTTATAGGCGCAATGGATGTGCCGGGGGATGACAGAAGGGTGCATAAAACTCCTACTCCACGATTGGGAGGACCTGCAATATTTATCGGCTTTATGGCGGCGCTTTTTTATAAATACGGTTTAAAGCCTGAGTTGTCAGGAATTTTAACGGGCGCTTCAATAATTATGGTTTTGGGATTATTTGATGACATAAGACCACTTTCAGCCAAATTTAAACTGGTTGTTCAGTTTATTGCGGCTGTAATAGTAATGCGCAGCGGCATCAGGATAACTTCAGTTGCTAATCCCCTGTATTTTCTTTTCCCGGAGAGTCCATACATTATTTTTGGAAACTGGTCATACCCGCTGACTTTGATATGGATAGTGGGAGTGACAAACGCAATCAACCTGGTAGATGGGCTGGATGGGCTGGCAGCGGGAATATCTGCTATTTCATCAATCACTTTGATGGTTGCTGCAGTCAGCACCGAGCAGACAGTTGCCGCTTTTATGGCAGCGATACTGGCAGCCTCAACCTTGGGCTTTTTGCCCTACAACTTCAATCCGGCAAAGATATTTATGGGTGATGCAGGGGCCTTGTTCCTGGGGTTTATGTTATCCGTGATTTCTGTTATGGGTGCATTAAAGGGAGCTGCTGCTTTATCCATACTGATACCGATTTTTGCTATCGGGCTTCCGATATTTGATACTTTTTTTGCTATGCTTAGAAGAACGCTAAGCGGGAAATCCATGATTGAGGCGGATAAAGGGCATTTGCACCATAAGCTTCTGGATGCGGGGATGAGTCAGAAACAGGCCGTGCTTACATTGTACAGCATAAGCGCAATATTGGGCTTTAGTGCGGTTGCACTGGTAGAGGTGACTTTGAAGGTTGCATTTATACTGGTATTTGCGGTTTTTCTCTTAGCTTCTATGGGAGCAAAATACTTGGGGCTGGTGGAGGGAAGACACGGAAGCAATAAGGCGGATTTATAAAAGATTGCGAAGCAATCTTTTATTATTGTATAGGAAAGTATAACTTTCCTATACAATAATAAAACTTTGATTTGAGTGCCCGCGCCATTATTTCCTCATTGCATTCGGAAAAGGCGCATGGGCGGCAAATGCGGCGAAGCCGCCTTTGTTCTTACAGATTGATTAGCGGGGAGTTGAGGTATTGATAAAAATACTATCCATATTTGGGACAAGGCCCGAGGCGATTAAGATGGCGCCTCTGATAAAAGCCTTAAAGGCCGACAGCCGGTTTGATACATATGTCTGTGTTACCGCACAGCACAGGGAAATGCTCGATCAGGTGCTGAAAATATTTGATATCCGGCCTGACTTTGACCTGGATATAATGAAGGACAGGCAGACCTTGACCGATATTACAGTTAATGCTCTTATCGGCCTTGAAAGAATAATAAAGAAGCTGCACCCCGATATTATACTTGTCCATGGGGATACTACCACAACCTTTGCAGGTTCATTGGCGGCTTTTTATAATAAGGTCCGGGTCGGGCATGTGGAAGCAGGCTTAAGGACCTATGACAAATACTCTCCCTATCCCGAAGAAATGAACAGGAAACTTACCGGTGCGATGGCTGATATACATTTTTCGCCAACGGATACGTCCAGGGCAAATCTTTTAAGAGAAGGGGTGCCTGAAGGAAATATATATGTCACGGGCAACACGGTTATTGATGCGTTAAAAACCACGATAAATAAAGATTTTAAGTTTTATACGGAAGAACTGAAGAAGCTGGATTATGATGGCAAGAAAGTTTTAATGGTGACAGCTCACAGGCGGGAGAACTTGGGGAAACCCCTGGAGAATATCTGCAGAGCTTTGAAGAAAATTGCCGAAAACCATAAAAATGTTGAGATAATATATGCAGTGCATAAGAATCCGGCCGTAAGGGCGACTGTTTTTGGGATGCTGGGCAATGTGCCGGGGGTAAAGCTTTTGGATCCCCTGGATGTAGACGAAATGCACAATCTTATGGATAAATGCTTTATGGTGCTTACAGACTCGGGAGGGCTTCAAGAGGAAGCGCCTTCACTGGGCAAGCCGGTTCTGGTACTCCGGAGCGAGACTGAAAGGCCTGAAGCTATTAAGTTTGGGACAGTGAAGCTTGCAGGAGCGGATGAAAAGAGAATATTTGAAATGGCGAATACTTTATTGACAGATGAAAAAGAATACCTCAGAATGGCGAATGCGGTGAACCCATACGGCGATGGCCGCGCGTCCGAGAGGATAATCGACAGTCTTCTTTATTACTTTGGAGTTTCCGGGACAAGACCGGAGGATTTTCGTCCACCCACCAATCAATAGTATAATTAATTGCCGGATAATCGGCAATTGATAATATGGTTTAAATATATACAATGCCGGAATTTTGGCTGTATTGAGAATATTCTTTATACACGATAATATAAAAGAACGCTTATCAAACAAGCAGCTAATGTATACATATGCGTGGCTATACATTAGCTTATTTAGGTGTTTTTAATTTTATTATCGTTTTTTTTGACAGTTGGCATATAACTTGCTCATATCAAATTATATGACGAAATCGTTCATTATTATAGAGCATTAATATCGGATTTTTAATACTTGGAGGTGGAGTTGTGAACAAAATCAAGACTATCGATGAAGCGGTCAGTTACATAAAAGACGGTATGACGGTTGCCGTTGGAGGATTCATTGCCGCAGGGACTCCCGAAAAGCTTGTAGATGCAGTAATTGCGAAGGGCATAAAGAATCTTACGCTGATTTGCAACGATACGGCCTTTCCTGATAAAGGAGTGGGCAAGTGGGTGGTTAACAGGGTCGTGAGCAAGGTAATAGTGTCCCATGTAGGAACAAATCCCGAAACGGGCAGGCAGATGAATGCAGGTGAACTTGAGGTAGATTTGGTGCCTCAGGGAACCCTTGCAGAGAGGATCAGGGCTGCAGGGGCGGGACTTGGCGGGATACTGACTCATACAGGGGTTGGCACGGTTGTAGAAGAGGGCAAACAAAAAATCACTGTCGACGGCAGGGAATATCTGCTGGAGCTTCCATTGAAGGCCGATGTAGCATTGCTTAAAGGCAGTATAGTAGATAAAAAGGGTAATATATTTTACAGCAAGTCTTCAAGAAATTTCAATCCCATTATGGCAACAGCGGCAGATGTGGTTATTGTAGAAGCCGAGAAAATAGTGGAAGTAGGAGAATTGGATGCTTCCCAGGTAATAACCCCGTCAGTTTTTGTGGATGTAATTACGCAATAGCTGCGCTATTGCGTAAGACACGAGATGCGAGATGTGAGATACAAGATACGAGACCCAGGCGGGGTCTTAGAAGCCTGACAAACGTATACCCTATAGCAAAATGTAAAGGAGTGAATTATGTGATTCAGGATAAGGATAGAAAAAGAGAAGTGATAGTCAAGAGGGTCGCCCAGGAACTGAAAGACGGGGACCTTGTCAACCTGGGCATTGGAATGCCTACATTGGTAGCTAATTACATTCCTGAGGGGATTGATATACTGCTTCATTCTGAAAATGGCTTTGTAGGACTGGGACCAAACCCTGAACCTGGGAATGAAGACCCCGATATTGTAAATGCAGGCGGATTGCCGTCAAGTGTCGTGCCGGGGGGAGCATTTTTTGACAGTGCTATGTCCTTTACGATAATAAGAGGCGGACACCTTGACGTGACTGTACTTGGCGCCCTTCAGGTAGATCAGGAGGGAAACCTGGCCAACTGGATGATACCCGGCAAGATGGTGCCTGGAATGGGCGGAGCCATGGACCTGGTTGCAGGGGCTAAAAAGGTTATTATAGCAATGGAGCATACTGCAAAAGGAAGCCCGAAAATATTGAAACAATGCAATCTTCCTCTGACGGCAAAAGGAGAAGTAGATCTTATTGTTACTGAAATGGGAGTTATTGAAGTGACAAAGGAAGGATTGCTTCTGACTGAATTGGCGCCTGAGACTACTGTAGAGGAAGTAATGGACGCCACTGAGGCGGAACTTATCATTTCAGAGAATCTTAAAGTTATGGATGTATAGGCAGAAATTAATATAAACAATGAAAAATGACGGCACATCATTGCCGTCATTTTTCATTGTTTATAAATTGAATATTAATCCTCCTATGAGGCAATAATTTAAAGGGATAGGAGGCATCAATATGAAGAAAAGAGTATTTTTGATTCTGATATGTGCTTTACTTGCTGCGGGAAGCTTTGGCGCAGCTGCATATCCGGATGCAAATGCTGCTGAAGAGGAAGCACTGGTTAGTTCCTTTGAGAGTACCGGGGCAGATGTGCTGGAAAGCACTATAAGCTGCTGGACAAAGCTTAATTGCAGATTTCTCAGCATGAAGGAAATTGAAGATGAGATGACCGAAATTACAAGGCGAATCAATCCGGACAGGGCAGTGACAGTAAGAAGTGCTGAAGACGATGGACAGTTAAATAGAGTGGTTCTATACGGTTTTAAAAATAACAAGGTTTATAATGTGTCAATAGAATCGGCGAAAAAAGAAGAGGCAGGGGAGACCCATGTTATTGTTGATATTTCCATCGACAAAAGCTATCGGGACTTGTTGACCGAAAAGCAAAACATAATTAACGCAGTGCAGACGGATGAAAGCTCAATAAATTTCAGCAGCTGCATAATAGGTACATATAAAGGCAGGCTTACGGTTGAAGAATCGGATAAAAAGGCGGAAATTGCACTGCAATCCATAAATGCCAAAAAAATTGAAAGCATATCTGCATTCAGCACCGGCGCAGAAGGCTATATGATGTCTGACCGGAACAGGGTAAATATCCAATTGGCAATAAGGTACAGCCCCTATGAGGACAAAACATACATTTGGATAGGTACACCGCCTATTCCCGTGGAATATAGGGAAATAATCCATTAAGCAGATACAACTTTGGGAGGAAGAGTTTTGACAAAATTGGTAATTGAAGACAGATGCGTGCTTAAAGGTGATGTAAAGGTACATTGTGCGAAGAACGCCATACTTCCGGTAATAGCTGCGTCCATGCTTACATCCGGGGCCTGTGTGCTGGAGGAAGTGCCTCACCTTGACGATGTCGGGATAATGGAAGAGGTCGTAAGGTCGATAGGTGCGGAGGTAAAACGTGAAGAAAATCGCTTGTTTATTAAAGGGTCGAACATAAACAGCTATGAGGCGACATACGAATTAATACGCAAAATGAGGGCGTCCTTTTTAATAATGGGCCCCATGCTGGCAAGGATAGGAAAGGTGAAAATTTCACTTCCTGGAGGCTGTGCTATAGGTACAAGGCCGATAGACCTGCACCTTAAAGGGTTTTCTCTGATGGGGGCAAGTATAACCCTGGGACATGGCTATATTGAGGCATTTGCCGAAAAGCTGAAAGGTGAAACCATATACCTGGATTTTCCCAGTGTAGGGGCAACGGAGAATCTGATGATGGCCGGCTGCCTGGCAGAGGGTACGACTGTCATTGAGAATGCGGCAGAGGAACCGGAGATAGTAGATTTGGCAAGTTTCCTGAGTAAGATGGGAGCTGTGATAAAAGGTGCCGGTACAGATACAATAAGAATCGAAGGGGTAAAGGAATTGAAAGGCACTGCCCATATTGCCATACCGGACAGGATAGAGGCGGGTACCTTTATGGTTGCAGCCGCAGCTACAGGGGGTGACGTAACAGTGGAGGGAATTGTGACTGAACATCTGAAGCCGGTGACAGCAAAGCTTAAGGAGATGGGCGCCGAGGTGTATGAATATGAGAAGTCAATTAGGGTAAAGGCACCGGAAAGACTGAATTCAGTGGATATAAAGACAATGCCATACCCGGGATTTCCCACGGATATGCAGTCCCAGATGATGACTGCCATGTGTCTTTCAAAGGGAACAAGCATAGCTACCGAAACGGTTTTTGAAAATAGATTCATGCATATCAGCGAGTTGAAACTAATGGGAGCAAATATTAAAGTAGATGGGCGGAGCGCAATAATTGAGGGCTGCGAAAAGTTTAGCGGGGCAAAGGTCAGGGCAACTGACCTGAGGGCAGGAGCTGCTTTGATAATAGCAGGTCTATGTGCGGATGGAAGAACAGAAATATCTGACATATATCATATTAACAGGGGATATATAAATATAGAGGAAAAATTAAAGAAGCTTGGTGCTGATATAAAAAGAATTGAGGAATAATAATTCCCGGTGCATGACACCGGGTTTTTTCATTCATAAATACACCCTTTCCAAAATAAGATAGTAAAGGAGATTGCAGTCTCGAAGCAATAGGGACGGTTCTTTCTGCTTTTCAAAGCAATAGGGACGGTTCTTTCTGCTTTTCACATAATTGCGTATTTGGAGAAAAATGTGACGCAGTCACATTTTTCAGTCACGAGTCGCTAGTCGCGAGATACGAGAAAAGCCAGGGTATTCCTTGAGGGTCAAAGATCCTTCACTGTGTTCAGGATGACATACTACCTCAACAATCTGAGCATTTTGCACAAATGTGCCCTGATATACTATGTAATCCCCCGTGGATGTAAACACATATGAGCAAAGCCTTTGTATATCAGCTAACACCTATATGGAACGCAAATACAGGCGTGGGGAAGCTATTTTTGACGAAACCTTCCACTGACCTCGGAACG
>JAKPKE010000267.1 GCA_029553855.1 Bacillota bacterium
CGGGAATACCTCCAGGCAAAATCATCAGACGGGCCTGCAGAGATGGGACCCTCGCCAATGATTTTGCTGGCTTTGGAAGGTGAGGAGAACATACTTCCCCTACAGCCGGAGTAATTCACAAACTATGTCGCATTTTTCTCCCTATGCGCCATATTATTTTACTATTGTAAAATTGTCCTCGAGCAAAACCCAGTTCTGGGGGAAAGGATATCCGAGGGCCCAATAACTTATCCCTTTTAACCTGTAATTTTTGACCGTTTCAAACTTTGCCTGGGCGCTGCGCGCATCTTCAAACCATACCTCATGAGCCCTTCCGCGTGCATCGGTATACCGATAGAAAGGCGACTGTGTTACGGTGTCATATTGTATTGCGGCTCCAAATCTTATGGCCCTTAATACGGCCTCTTGCACGCTGAAGGTTTCTGCTTCCTGGCCCGGAACAAAAGGAAGAAGCCAATCTCTCGCATATATTTGAAAGCCGAAATAGATCTTTTCTCTGGGGATGACCGTAACGGCATAGTCCAAAACACGCTTAATCTGATTCAAAGGCGAAATAGATTGAGGGGGACCTTTTCGAAAACCCCATTCATAAGTCATTAATATTACAAAATCAACAATTCTGCCATGGGCCTCATAATCATGGGCTTCATAAAGTAACCCCACCTGCTTGCCGCTTGTTTTTGGCGCTACGGCTGTAGATACAAAAAAGCCTTCCGGATGCAAGCGGGTTACCACATTCTGAAGAAAGCGGTTATAAGCTTCGCGATCGGCGGGAAGTACATTTTCAAAGTCAATATTTAATCCTGAGTATCCTTTTTCTTTCATGATATTAATAATATTGTCAATTAATAGTTTTATAGCCTGGGAACTGTTCAATACAATATGTGCAAGGTTTTCTCCTTTGGCAGTCGATGTGAAATTTGTAACGGACATCATAGGTATGGCATTTTCGGCTTTGGCTGCCCGGATTGCAGGGATATCATCAATGGGCTGCAGGTTCCCGTCTTCCCTGATCAAGTACGCAAATGGACTTAGATATGTCAGATGCTCGCCATCTTTTTCGACAATTGGGACAGCTTTTTCCCCCAATATATAAATATAGCCATTTACGTTTATGAGTGGCCGCGGCTTACGTGGAATTATCAGCAATGTACCAGGATAAATTATATTTACATTTTTAATATTATTTACTTTTATCAGATCATTTAATGAAACACCATATTTTTTAGCTACGGCCCACAATGTATCCCCGGGCTGTATACGATATCGCAGAGCGGGAATAAATAGCAATAGTCCGGGGTATATGTCAGCAGGGTTCGGTATATAGTTATTTTTAAGTATTGTTTGAACGGTTACTCCATATTTTTGTGCGATTTTCCACAATGATTCCCCAGGTGCTACAGTATGAAAAACATCTTCCGTCGGTATCACTAATGCAAGTCCTATTACAAGTTGGTTGGGATTTGGAAGCTCATTGATTTCTGCTATTGCGCCAACGGTTGTGCGATAGTAACTCGCAATTTGCCATAATGTTTCGCTGGGTTTTACCACATGAATGAGCATAATGCACCTCCTAAGCCATGTTTTGCAGCTGGGAATTCTTTGCTTTAAGTCGCATGTGAAAGCGCGGAATAACAGCAGTTCATAGAATTTCGCATAAAACTGTTACTTCATTCATTCACTAAAATATATGTAACAATTTTGTTGTTATGATAGCAGAATATATCTGCGGCTTGAACATATTGTTAATAAAGATATGCAGCTGTTGAATGGAAAACCTCTATTAAATAATCTACTGCAGTCCAATGAAATATTGATAATACTATTTATATATGTAATAGATAATTTACTTTTACAATTATATGAAATATAATATATTTGAAAATGTTAAAAAAGTAACAAAGTATGTTTTAAGTACAGGAGTGTTTGTTTATGAAAATAAGTGAAGCAAAGCAGTGTATCAAGGAATTGTACCTTAATACTGAAAGCGTATCTGCGCTGATAAGCGAAAGAGGAGTAGGCAAAACCTCTGCATACCAGCAGTGTGCGACTGAATTGGAAATAGGCTATATGGGTCTGTATGCAGCAGCTTTGGAGGGCCCCGATTTCATGGGGCTGCCGGATAAGGACAGAGAGGCTGGGATTACCAGATATCTTGCACCACAGTTTCTTCCTACGGTTCAAGCGGTTAAAGAGGGGTTGTTCCCTCCTAAGGGGATATTGGTTTTGGAGGAGATAAATCGTGTGCCTAATGATACCACTTCCGTACTGTATCCGTTGCTGCTGGAAAGGAAGATAAACGGGCATAGTCTGGCACAGGGATGGAAGATAGGGGTTACAATGAATCCGGACACAATGAATTATTCCTTGAACTCACTTGATGATGCGATGCTTGATAGATTTGTATCTATAGAAATTACGGCGGATTTAGAGGATTATATAGAATACTCAATATTAAATCACCCGAATGATTATGTTTTATCCTTTCTCCAAGCATGTCCGGATCTGCTGCTGGTTGTTAAGAAAGCAGCTGATTCAACAGCACTGAGCAAGTCCCCTACACCAAGAGGCTGGACTAAGGTGCAGGAGCTGATGAACAACTGCAATATCAGCGAAAGACTCATGAAACAGCTTATTGCCGGTATTGTGGGACCGGAGGCTGCAGCATCCTTTTACGGATTCATGAAGGATAGAAGCTTCAAGATTCCCTCGGCTGATAAAATATTGAACAACTTTGAAGAGGTAAGAACTGATGTAATGGATGTACTGGAAACGGACAGGCTGGATGTGGTGAGTCTCGTAATAAAAAAGCTGGTATTAGCATTCAGAACTGAAAAAGTACATATTGACAACATGAATGCTTTTGTCAATTGTCTACCGGAGGAATTGGGTGTGTTCTTCTTCAAACTGCTGGCAGCAAAGCGGCCTGAAGAATTCATGGATCTAATACGGCATTTTGATGCATATGAAAGGATTTCTGAAAAGATATTCGAAATGTTCAAGTCCTGATGAAAGGTAAGTGTATGGTTTATGAAAGTGCGTGATGCAATGCTTCATCTCCTGCTTAAGCAGCCTTTTTACGGCTATGTGGCAGCTTCGGTAACATCGGCGGAAAGTGAGGACATAGCAACAATAAAAATGATAAATGACTCGGTTTTAAAACTTGTATATAATAAGAAATGGTATGAGTCTATCAGTGATAAGAAGGCTATAGGAGTCATTATTCATGAGCTGCTGCATATAATACTGATGCATCCCTATAGAAGGGAAGGCCGGGAGAAGCTGCTTTGGACAGTAGCCTGCGATATGGCTGCCAATGAGCATATAGCCGCCGATATGCTTCTGGAAGACTCCGTTACAGTTGAAGCAATTGCAAAAGAGATAAGGGAAAAGATACCTAAGCTTAGAAGTGCGGAATTCTACTATGAAATCATATCCAAAGATGAAGGACAGTTCAGCTTCTTTGAGAGTAAGGATGATATAAGGGTAGTATTGAAAAGTGGTCTGGGGCTTACTGCAAACAGGCAGATGGATGATGAAACCTCAGAAATCAATAAGAGTGCATTGAAGAGTATGATGTCAGAGATTATAGAGCAGGCACAGCTTGAGGGTGAAATACCGGGAGATGTCGGCGCATTAATTGCGGACATATACAAAACGGGAGATGTAAATTGGAGAAATGTGCTGAGAAGGTTCCTGACAGGTAAAGGGAAAGTAATAAAGAAGAAGAGCTATAAGCGGGAATCAACTCGCTTTGAAAATCTTCCCGGGAATAAGCGCACAAGGGGGATCAATGCATTAATAGCTTTGGATGCAAGTGGTTCAATATCTGAAAAACAGTTTTCACTTTTCTATAGTGAGCTTATGAAAATAAAGAAGGTTACAGGCGCAGTCCTGAGTGTCACCCAGTTTGATACCGATTGTACGGCACCGGTACCTATAGAAAGATTTACCAGAGAAAAGAAGAGACTTAAGAGCGGAGGAACTGATTACAGACCCGTATTTAAACTAGCTGACAGTATAAGTATGCCATTGCTGGTCATATTCACAGATGGTGAAGGCGCAGCACCGCCCGAAGCGAATCAGAAGGTTGTCTGGATGCTTCCGAAAGGTGGTAAGAAGCCCGCTTCTTATGGGCATTATGTAGATTACGAAGGGTGATAGTATGGTTGAACTGAAATTCTATATTGTCGGCGGATACATAAAAATTGAAAAAAACGCTTTTCTTCAGGAAATGCTGGGTAAGGACAGCTATCTTAGGCAGATATTGAACTGGAAAAGCACAGATGATTTTGCCGAAAAGCATCCCTTAGTGAGTGAACCAGATGAAAATGGTATAATAACTATTGATTTCAATTTTACTGTTCATGTAGAACTGGGGCAGTCTGCAAGCGATATTTTGAGCAAGCTTAAGACAAGATATAAAGAAAAGGTCGGAGGCAAGGTTTGCTGTAGGTGGATGGCAGGATATAGCATGAATAATTTTACTATTGATTTGGATTCTAATGATAATGCATAGTTTATTATTGGCACTTATACAACACAAAAACTGTATGAATTTTTGAAAAGCTAAACACTATTTTTTTCGGTTTACAAAAAGGTTTATATCAATTATAATAGTTAAGTAGCGCTTTTTACTAAGGCCCATTGGTCAAGCGGTTAAGACACCGCCCTCTCACGGCGGTAACAGGGGTTCGAGTCCCCTATGGGTCACCAATAATGATTTAGGGGATATGGTTACATCAATGTAACTATATCTTTTTTCACATAGAGTAATATTTGCAATGGAGGAAACAGATTTGGGTAAAATATATAAAAGTATTACCGAGCTTATTGGAAATACACCGCTTCTGGAAATTGTGAATTATAATAGGCAAAACGGTATCAAGGGAAAGATAATAGCGAAGCTGGAATATTTCAATCCCGGGGGCAGCGTAAAGGACAGGGTTGGCTACGCAATGATAAAGGATGCTGAGGATAGGGGACTTATCGGAAAAGATACTGTAATTATAGAGCCAACCAGCGGAAATACCGGAATTGCTCTGGCTTTTGTTGCAGCTGCAAAGGGATATGAACTTGTCCTTACAATGCCGGAGACAATGAGCGTGGAAAGAAGGAGCCTTCTATCGGCACTTGGAGCAAAAATAGTACTTACTCCCGGTTCCGAAGGTATGAAGGGTGCCATAAAGAAAGCCGAGGAGCTGGCCAAAAAAACTGCCAATGCTTTTATGCCGCAGCAATTTGATAATCCTGCCAATCCGGAGGCTCACAGAAAAACTACGGCCGAAGAAATCTGGAGAGATACTGAAGGCAAGGTAGATGTATTTGTTGCCGGGGTTGGAACAGGCGGAACAATAACGGGGGTCGGAGAAATACTTAAAGCAAGGAACCCTGAAATCAGGATTGTGGCGGTAGAACCTGAAGATTCACCCGTATTGTCGGGAGGTAACCCGGGTCCCCACAAGATACAGGGCATAGGTGCAGGTTTTGTCCCGCAGGTATTGAACAAAACTGTTATAGATGAAATTTTCAGGGTAAAAAATGAGGATGCTTTTGCAGCGGCAAGAAAACTATCAAGTTCAGAGGGCTTGTTGGTAGGTATCTCCTCCGGGGCGGCACTGCATGCGGCAACTGAGATTGCCAGAAGACCCGGGGATATGGGCCGGAGTATTGTGGTTTTGATTCCGGATACGGGGGAAAGGTATCTATCGACGGACTTGTTCCAAAATATATAGTTGTTATGGAGGCTTAGTGTATGAAAATAATTATTATTGGCGCCGGAAAAGTAGGATATAGCCTGGCAGAGAGTTTGTCAAAAAGCAATCATGATGTAACAATCATTGACAGGAGTCCTATTGCCTTGGGCAAGGCTGAAGAGAACCTTGAGGTGCTTTGCATCAGGGGAAGCGGCGTCAGTACTGGTATTCTTATGGAAGCGGAAATAGGTACTGCCGATTTGCTGATTGCTGTTACAAACAGCGATGAAGTAAATATGGTTTGCTGCCTTACCGCAAAAAAACTTGGGGTGAAGCAAACAATAGCGAGGATAAGAGACCCTGAGTATGCAAATGAGCTTTCCATTTTGAAAGAGGAACTTGAATTGGACCTTATTATAAATCCTGAGCAGACGGCTGCCGAGGAAATAGTAAATGTTCTTAACTTTCCCATTGCTGTTAATGTTGAAAACTTTGCCAAGGGAAGAGTCAAAATGGTGGAGATAAAAGCGACTGAGGATATGGAGGTAATAGGAAAACCCCTGAAGGATATCGGAAGCAAGCTTATGTCATCTGTTCTGATTGGGGTTGTAGTAAGAAATAATGAAGTTATAATACCCAACGGAGAATTTATTATTCAAGAGAATGACAATATGTATGTAATAGGTAAACCTTCCAGCCTCTATAGTTTTTGCATGTTGTCCGGCAAAGCCCCTCATAAAATCAGAAATGTCATGATTGAAGGAGGGGGCAGGATATCAATATACCTGGCCAACCTATTGACGGAAATGGGCATTAAAGTAAAGCTGATAGAAATAGACAAGGAAAAATGTGTACGGCTTTCGGAACTGCTTCCGGGGGCGCTTATAATAAATGGAGATGGAACTGATGAAGAACTGCTGAAGTCGGAAAATATAAGCGACATAGACGGATTCATAGCAATGACCGGTATGGATGAGGAAAATCTTATGTCTGCGCTTCTCACAAAACGTATTGGAGTCAAAAAGGTAATTGCCAAAGTAAGCAGGGTAAATTATATCAGTATAATAAAAAGCTTGGGGATTGACAGCGTAATAAATCCAAAACTTATTACCACCAATCACATTTTAAGATTTGTCCGCGGAAATAACATTGAATCCTTGTACAGGATTATTGAGGGGCAGGCGGAAATCACAGAGTTAATTGCAGACAAGGAGAGCAAAATAATAAATACTAAGATAAAGAGGTTGGGGTTGCCTAAAGATGTAATAATTGCTACAATTGTCAGAAAGAAAGAAGTTGTAATTCCTCATGGAAACGACATCATCAGAGAAGGAGACAGGGTTATTGTTATTTCAAAGAACAAAAAGATCTCCAATTTAAATGAAATAGTAATAAACCCTGCAGGAGGGGTATAAATTGAACTTCAAGGTTGTGCTCAAGATTCTTGGAATATTATTGGTATGTGAAGCTTTATTGATGCTTCCATCCCTTGGGGTGGCGGCATATTACGGCGGAGGAGATGCCTGGGCCTTTGCACTTAGCTTTTTGATTACAGGATTGACCGGTGTTCCATTGTCATTTATAAAGACTGGGAAGAAAAGGATATATGCTCGCGATGGTTTTGCTATTGTTGCCTTGGGTTGGATTCTTCTATCTTTTTTTGGATCACTTCCCTTTTATATTAGCGGTGCCATACCCTCATTCATAGATTGTTTTTTTGAAACAAGCTCCGGTTTTACTACGACAGGAGCCAGTATTCTGACTCATATAGAAGACCTGCCAAGGGGTATACTTTTCTGGAGGAGCTTTACCCACTGGGTGGGAGGCATGGGTGTTATTGTACTTACTTTAGCCATCCTGCCTTCGGTAGGTGCCGGTTCGGTACAGATGATGAAAGCGGAAAGCCCCGGACCGAATCCCGGGAAAATTGTGCCCAAGGTGGGCGAAACAGCCAAAATACTATATGGAATATATATTATAATTACAATCGTTGAAATAATTTTATTAAAAATCGCCGGATTGTCTTATTTTGACGCAGCAATCCATACCTTTGGCACTGTTGGAACCGGGGGATTTTCCAATATGAACTCAAGCGTAGGGAGTTATAATAATGTACCTGTAGAGATAATTATTACAATATTTACATTCATATGCGGCGCGAACTTTTCATTGCATTATCAAGTACTGAAGGGTGACTTGAAAGCGCCGCTTAAGGATGATGAGTTCCGGTTCTATTCCGGGGTGGTAATACTATCAATTATTCTTATTACAATAAATCTTTATGGCAGTGTATTCAATTCTTTATGGGAATCGCTGCGCCACTCTTCTTTCCAGGTAGTTACCATAATCAGTACAACGGGATATTCTACAACAAATACTGAAACATGGGGAATGTTCAGTAAGATTATTCTGTTTATGCTTATGTTTATCGGCGGCTGCGCGGGATCAACCGGCGGTGCTATTAAAAACATAAGATTTTTACTGCTTTTTAAGGTTATGAAAAGAGAGCTTCTGCAAATCATGCACCCAAACGCAGTCTATTCTATCAGATTTGGTAAAAGGGCAGTTGATGAAAAAACAATATCCGAAGTGCTGGGATTCTTTTTCATGTATATGGTTATATTTATTGCAGCCGTGCTTATTATATCCTTTGATAACCTGGATTGGGCAACTACAATAACTTCTGTGGCTGCAACTCTTGGAAATGTAGGGCCTGGTTTTGGAATGGTCGGCGCTGCGGGCAACTACTCGGCATTGTCGGTTTTAAGCAAGATAGTATTGTCCATATGCATGTTAATAGGACGTTTGGAGATATATCCGATTCTTCTCATCACCATGCCTTCTTTCTGGAGAAGGATTAATATATAAACGAAGGCCAAAGCCTTCGTTTTATTATATTAACAATGGAATAAGATGCTAAAAACCTATATAATGGAATTGACCGGAGAGCTTTTTTAAGTTCGGGCATTTATCGGGGATTAAATACTGTTTGACAGGATTAAATAAAATACTGTGATACGCCAAATATTGAAAGGAGAGTAGAAAATGGGCAAAATAGCAGGAGCTTTTATTTTTCCGCATCCGCCTATTATGGTGGAGGAAGTGGGAAAGAGCGAATCCCAAAAAGTGTCAAAATCGATTAATAGTGCATTGGAAGCTTCCGGACGTATTGCCTGTGCAGAGCCGGATACTATAGTAATTATAACACCTCATGGCACGCTGCTTAGGGATGCTATGACCATTTCATCCGATAAAAGGCTGGAAGGGAACCTTGCGAGGTTCGGAGCTGCAGGGGTAAAACTAAGCTTTGACAATGATTTGGAGTTAGTTGATAAAATAATGGAGCAGGCTGATAAAAAAGGAACATACTGTATCCCAATGCACGAAGATGTCAAAAAGACCTATGGAATCGGAGCAGGACTTGACCATGGAGCTGTGGTTCCGCTTTACTTTGTGAATAAGAAATATAAGGGCTTCAAACTGGTGCATATAACCTACAGTCTTCTTCCAAGAGACCGGCACTATAAATTGGGCGTGGCTATAAGGGATGCTGCTACGGAACTGGACCGAAGGGTAGTAGTAATAGCAAGCGGAGATCTTTCTCACAGGCTTAAGCCTGATGCTCCCGCAGGCTTTAATCCACAGGGCGCAGAATATGATAGAGAATTTATTGAATTGATAAAGGCTGGTAATGTCAATGAGTTTTTGTCTATGTCGGCAGACCTTTTAGAATCTGCAGGAGAGTGCGCTTATAACTCCGCTGTTGTACTTATGGGATGTTTGGATGGCTGCAGTATTAAGGGGGATGTTTTATCTTACGAAGGGCCCTTTGGGGTAGGCTACTGTATTGCAGAGCTCAAAGCCGGGACCTGTGAAACCATAGGTGCGGAGAAAAGCAGCGATCCTTATGTAAAACTGGCAATTGAGACCTTGGAGACTTATGTCAGGACAGGGAATAAAATTGAAATTCCCGAGGATTTACCTGAGGAAATGCTTACTGATAGGGCAGGAGTATTTGTTTCACTTAAGAAATACGGGGAACTCAGAGGCTGCATAGGAACCATAGCACCCACTACAATAAATATTGCAGCTGAAATCATCCAGAATGCCATAAGCGCGGGAATTAGGGATCCGAGGTTTTCTCCTGTAAGAAAAGAAGAGCTTTCTGATTTGGTTTATTCGGTGGATGTTCTTGGGGAGCCTGAACCTATTGAATCAAAAAAGGAGCTGAATGTGAAAAAATACGGCGTCATTGTGAGAAGCGGATATAGAACAGGTTTGCTGCTGCCAAATCTTGAAGGAGTGGACACGGTTGACTACCAGGTGAGTATAGCATTGCAGAAAGCAGGCATTAGGAGCAATGAACCCTATGAGATGGAACGTTTTGAAGTGATCAGACATTATTAGGCGGCTTATTTGGAAGAGACTGATTTAGGATAAGGAAGTCCGATGATATTAAGTCATAAAAACATATGGAGTGATTTGTAATGGACCGACTCAAAGAGGCAAGGTACTATGATAAAACTGAAGGCCGCAATGTTATATGCAGGCTCTGCCCCCATGAGTGCAAAATTGCACCGGGTAAATTCGGAATATGCAGAGTAAGGAATAATATTGAAGGCACCCTCTATACCTGCAATTACGGCAAGATATCCGCATTAGCCATGGACCCGGTGGAAAAGAAGCCCCTGTACCATTTCTATCCCGGAAAGTACTTGCTGTCCCTGGGTACTTTCGGATGCAATTTCAGGTGTGGTTTCTGCCAGAACCATCATATTGCACAGTGCGGGGTGAGCGAGGGGAATGGGTATGACTTTTACGAATCCGATCAGAGTTACCTGTTGAAGCTCTGCATGCAGGAAGAAGACTGCATAGGCATAGCATATACGTACAATGAGCCGGGTATTTGGTATGAATATGTGCTGGAAACAGCCGCATATATCAAGTCAAGGGGCTTCAAAAATGTGCTGGTTACCAACGGATATATAAGCGAGGGAGCGCTTTTGGAACTACTGCCTTATATAGATGCTATGAATATAGACCTTAAGGGTTTTACGGAGGAATACTACCGAAATGTTTGCGGAGGAGATCTGGACCATGTAAGAAAGACTATAAGGACAGCTGCTTCGGAATGTCACGTAGAGATTACCACTCTTATTGTTCCTGGCCTGAATGACAGTGAAATGGAAATGGATGAGCTTTCAAAATGGCTGTCGTCTGTTAAACCTTCAATTCCGCTTCACCTGTCCCGGTATTTTCCAATGTATAAAATGAAGGAGGAACCTACTTCTGTAGAGACTTTGAATATGCTAAAAAAAACAGCCGACCGAAACCTGGAATATGTGTATATAGGCAATTTGCAGAGCAAGGCTGTAAATACCAATTGTCCCAAATGCAGTGCGCTTCTGATAAGAAGGACAGGGGGCATACATATGGAAAATCTTGAAGACGGTGTATGTTCCAAATGCGGTAAAATTATAGATATAAAAGGCATATAGCAACTATATAATTTAGGCATTTACCGGGGGATGGCATATTTGGTATAATAGTCGGGGCATATGCAAACATATTAATCAGGCAAATGATATCATCAGTAAACATCCGGGAGGTTTTAGTATGAATTTTTTTACCCAAATAAGGGAAAGCGTAATCGATTTCAAATTCTACAGAAGTATTAGAAATAATAAGTTCAGTAGGAGCTTCTTATACCTGTTGCTGCTTTTTCTGATAATTTATTTCATAAATGGAATAAGGACTTTTATAGTAACCAGAATAGTTATAGATAAAATAGGTGTCAACTTTATCGAAAATGTTCCGGAATTCAGGCTTGAAAACGGCGAACTCAGCTTTGAAGGCAATATGCCTTACTATATCAGTAACAGCACTAATGAGATTTTTGTAATTGACACCACGGGAAGTGTGAAAGAAAGCGTTTTAAAAGATGTAAGGACTGGGATGCTGATAACCAGGAACAATATATATATAAAAACAAATGAAATTGAAACCAGGACGTTCAGTTTAACCGAACTAAAAGGAATAATCCTTACAAAGTCGGATATACTTGAATTTTTGCCCAAGCTAAGCTGGATTATGCTTATTTTTATTGTTTTCGGCTTCATTTTCGCATTGGGCTGGAAGCTTTTCAATGCAGTCATTTTGGCACTATTAGGGCTAATTGTGAATTCAGTGCTAAAGGGAAGGCTAAAGTTTAACAACATGCTGAACATCAGTATATATGTACTGACACTGCCGATGCTTATTCAGCTTGCCGTAAACCTTTACGGCTACCCTCTTCCTGGATTTGGGTTGATATATTGGGGAATTTCCATTCTATATGCTGCTTTGGCGGTAAAAAGCTGCAGAGATGAAGAAAACGAATCGGATTTGGCGAATGATACGGAGCAGCTATAGTTTTACTTAAATTCCCGGAGGATACGACAGATGAAAATAGGTGTGATTTCGGATACGCATATAAGAAGCAGCGCAAAGCTGCTTCCCAATATTATCTTTAAGGCATTTGACGGCGTTGAAATGATACTTCATGCGGGGGATATCCTGATAGACGAAGTGATAATTGAATTGGAGACAATTGCTCCTGTTTATGCAGTAGCAGGAAATAATGATGACTATGATATGTTATATAAATACGGAACAAAAAGAATAATTGAGGTCAATGGAAAAAGAATAGGATTGACTCACGGGAGCAGCAGGGGAAGGACATATTTGAACGCATATGACATATTTTCCAGGAATAATGTGGATTGTGTGGTATACGGACATAGCCACAAGCCCCACAATGAAATGATTAACGGGGTATTGTTCTTCAATCCCGGTTCCCCAACATCCAAAAGGTTTGAACCCAGATATTCTTTGGGACTTTTATATGTGGACAAGGATATCAGAGGAGAAATACTGTACTTTGATTAAAAATAAAAAATTAAGGAGGTAGCAATGTTAGAAAAGATATTAGAGCACAACAGGAAATTTGTACAGGGAAGAAAGAATGCAGGAGAGGATAAACCAATAAGCGGCCACGCCCAGAAGGATGCAATGGTATTTACCTGCATGGACACAAGACTTGTAGAACTTTTGGAGCCTGCAATGGGTTTTGGGAGGGGAGATATAAAAATATTGAAGAATGCAGGCAATATTATCAGAGGCAATTGCAGTGACGTAATAAGAAGTATAGCTGTAGGGACAATACTGATGGGATTAAAGGAAGTATATGTGGTAGGCCATTCTGATTGCGGGATGAGAAAGCTGAAAGCGGATGACATCAAGGCAAAAATGGTTGAGCGGGGAATATCTGAGGATGCAATTGAAGCCATTGATATAGAGGAATGGTTCGGATTGCTTAAGGACGAATCAGAGAATGTAAGGGACGCGGTTCTTAAACTGAGAGAGTCCCCATACATTCCGAAGGATGTAAAAATATTCGGGCTGTTAATGGATCCCAATACAGGCGGAATAGAGCCTGTTATTTAGGTGTATAAAAATCTTCATTAAATATTGTTACAATCCCTTAAGAATTATAGACATTATAAATGAAAAATGGTAAACTAATATTGTTAAAAATATATTTAACTTACAATAATATTTAACAAGGTTTGATTGGAGGTCTGTATTAATGGAGAAAAGAATACTTACCCCAAAGGAAATTGCACAAGCAACATGCGATGCAGGTTGTGCAAAGGCGAAGCTTTCAATTCTACAAATGATTGTATTAGGAATCTTCGCAGGGGTATTTATTGGTTTTGGAGCACAGGGAGCAATCACAATAGGGCAATCACTGACAAAGATTGATGTAGGTTTGCAGAAGTTTGCATTTGCCGCTGCTTTCCCTGTAGGACTTATGTTAGTAGTTATATGCGGTGCGGAGCTTTTTACAGGTAACAACCTTATGACCTTAGGATGTATTAATTGCCGCTACAAATTTTCGGATGTTCTTAGGAACTGGTGCACTGTATATGTTGCTAATTTAGTGGGTTCGGTAGTATTGGCATACCTTGTTGCGAAATCCGGATTAATGGCACCCGGAACACCTGCTGCCGACCTTGCTATAGGAATAGCAACAAAAAAAGTTGCAATGGCTTTTGGACCCGCAGTTATAAGAGGTATACTCTGCAACATCATCGTAGTTCTTGCAGTATGGATGGCTACCGGAGCGAGGGACGTAATAGGAAAGATATTTGCATGCTGGTTCCCGATTATGCTTTTTGTATTGTCCGGATATGAGCACAGTGTTGCAAACATGTATTTTATACCCCTTGGAATGTATTTAGGGGCTCCTGTTACCTGGGGACAGGCTTGGTTGAATAATCTGATTCCGGTTACAATAGGCAACCTGATCGGTGGATCGCTTGTAGTTCCGCTTTTCTACCATGTGGCATACATGAAGACTGCTGCACCTGTTGCTGCAGAAAAGGATGTAAAAGCATAAAAAGATTTAAAGGCAATTTTATAAAGTATATAATTAAATAATAAAAAAGTTTTCCGAGTCATCGCTTCTAAGGGTTGCTATGAAGCCTTGACCGATGGGCCGGTCCCATAAGGGTTTAGGGGGAAATTCCTAAGCCTCCCGTGTTTGGAAAGGAAAATGTTTTGTTGTACATTACCAAAAACAATCCTTTTCAGGGTTGTTTTTTTGCATGAACTTAGATGAATATGAAGGATACCGAAGTAAAGGGTGGGAGCTGCAAATGAAGGATGGATTGGGCAGAAACATAAATTATTTAAGAATATCGGTCACGGACAGGTGCAATCTCAGGTGCCGTTATTGTATGCCTGAAGAGGGTGTAGAGAAGAGGGATCATGGAGAGATATTGACACTTGAGGAGATATTCGATGTAGTAAAAGCATGTACGGAGTTAGGCATAGACAAAATAAGGCTTACCGGGGGAGAACCACTTGTCAGGGAAGGGCTCATAGGGCTGATTGAGAAAATTACATCGCTAAGGGGGATAAAGGATGTTGCTCTGACCACCAATGGAGTGCTCCTGAAGAAGTATGCCCATGACTTAAGGGAAGCAGGTCTTAAAAGGATAAATATAAGCCTGGACACCATGAATGGTACAAAATATGAGTACATGACCAGGGGTGGAGATATAAAGCATGTGCTGGAGGGAATCGATGAAGCATTAAGAATGGGCCTTGTACCCCTGAAAATAAATACCGTACTGTCAAAAGACTTCAATGAGGATGAAATAAAGGATTTCGTGAGGCTTACTCTTGATAAAAGAATTGATGTCCGGTTCATTGAACTGATGCCCTTGGGACAAACAGCAGACTTTGCATCGGAACACTATTTATCCAATACAGCGGTGCTGGAGAAATTCAAGGGGCTGGAGCCTGTGGAAGCTGGAGACAAAAGCAGTCCTGCCAGGTATTATAGGCTGCCCGGTGCACTAGGAAGAGTCGGGCTCATTAATCCAATAAGCAACAGATTTTGCAGCAGCTGCAATAGAATAAGACTTACAGCGGATGGGAAGCTTAAGCCCTGCCTCCACTCAGATAAAGAAATCGACATAAAAGGGGTACTAAGGGACAGCAGGCAGAATGACAAATATAATGCGCTATGGAAAGCTGTGTTGAAAACGATACAGTCCAAGCCCGAGCATCATACACTGGACGATTTGTGCAGCAAACCCGTCGAAAGGGATATGTACAGAATAGGGGGATAAAGGAGGGGGATATATGAAGGGCAAAGTAATAGCTGTAAATATAAGCGAAAAGAAGGGCGTTTTCAAAAAAACCATAGAACAGGGGGATTTCAAGGTTGATCACGGCCTGATAGGGGATGCCCATGCCGGAAACTGGCACAGGCAGGTGAGCCTGTTGGGGATAGAGAGCATTAACAAGATGAAAGCCTTGGGTGTAGAGGGACTTATTGCCGGGAAATTTGCGGAAAACCTGACTACAGAAGGGATGGAGCTCTGGAAGCTTATTGTTGGCACCAGACTTAGGATAGGGGATACAATACAGGAAGTGACGCAGATAGGCAAGGAGTGTCACATAAAATGTGAAATATTCCAAAAAATAGGCAGTTGCATAATGCCGACAGAGGGTATATTTACAAGGATCATAAAAGGCGGAATCATAAAGGCCGGTGACGAGATAGAGGTAATAGAATAGGCAAGGGAACCAGAATCAGAAAAAGATAATAATTATAAATGAAAATCATCATAGGATGATTTTCATTTATTTAGAGGAAAATAGTGATAAATATAGAAATATATATGATGGTTGTTTTTTTTGCTTTTTAGTCTTTACAGAGTGTATCCAAATAGTATAAAGGAGGATGCTTTTATGGCTGCATACAAAAGTGTCAGAAGAAAAAGAATGATAACACTTGTTGTATATACCCTCATGCTCCTTTCTGCATGGACGATATATCAGCTGGGGGTTTTCGCAGTTTTTTACGATAACATTCCGATATTGGGCTTGATAATAAGGAATAGCATAAAATATATCATATGGACTTTGCCGGTCCTTATACTGCTCAGACATGTGTATTTTTCAAACCCCATAGAATATCTGAAACTGGGGGGCGACGTGGCAAATGGGCTGGTTTGGGGAATCGCTATTGGTCTTATTATCGTAATTTACCACGCCATTAGATTTTTCTTCATAGGGGACGGTTCCCTGAGGTTTGATATTGATATATATACATGGGTTCATAAGATAATTCTGATAGGCTTTACGGAAGAAGTGGTTTTCAGGGGCTTTATACTGCAAAAAATTAACGAAGAACTGGAGTTTATATTTGCAAACGGTATAGCATCCATACTTTATGTGCTGATACATATTCCGCGCTGGTACATTGATGGGCTTCTGCAAAGTGAAAAAAGGCCGTATCTTCTGGCTTCAGCCGGCTTTGTGCTGGTTTTTGGACTGGTACAGGGATACGTGCTGAAAAAGACAAAATCCCTATGGGCCTGTATGGTAATACATTCAATAAACAACCTGGTCACTATAATTATAGGGATCTGAAGAAGCTTGTCATACGTCTTGATTTTGAAGGAATCCATGTGACGGATAATGGTATCAGAAGCATACAGTGGCCATTGGACAGGCTGATGAAGAAAAGAATAACGCTAATGTGGCGCGGGGCGTAAAGCCCGCGCCACATTAGCTGACAGATAATGCAGATTGATTTAGTAAGAAGTACTATTCTTATATTGCGTATTAATAACATTACATAGGAGGATTTTGTTATGACTACTTTTGAAGACTTTATGAAATTAGATATCAGAGTTGGAGAAATTACTCAAGTGGAGATTTTTGAGAAAGCGAAAAAACCTGCTTATAAATTATGGGTTGATTTCGGCAATGAAATTGGTATAAAGAAATCAAGCGCTCAAATTACTGAATGCTATAAGAAAGATGAACTTATAGGTAAGCAAGTTTTAGGAGTGGTAAACTTTCCGCCAAGACAAATTGCGGATTTTATGTCGGAAGTATTGGTATTAGGAGTTTATTCAACACAAGGAGTGGTATTAGTTAAACCAGAACATCCTGTTAAAAAAGGCGATAAATTAGGTTAATACATAATCTTTATACAAGGTGCAAACTCCTATGCGGAGTTTGTGAGATATTAAACCCGGGAGAGACAATATATGCATAATCGACACATGTCAGATTCCGGATACCGGAAGCGGTATATAAAGACGATTGAGTGAGGCGTTGCGGGGCATTACGCATCAGCGAACAAAGCCCTCACGCTGCATCACGTCGGGCTGGAGCAGGGAGCGTGCGTGCCTTGGGTTGCGGAGTATTGCTGAACTATAATATTAATCAAAGTTTATTAAAAGGAGGATTAAAGATGAAAGGTAAAAAGGCAATTGTAATATATAAATCCAAAACCGGTTTTACTGAAAAATACGCAAATTGGATTGCAGATGATTTGCAATGTGATATTGTATGTTTAGAAGAATTCAATGCGGCAGAAATTTCACGTTACAGTATTGTTGTATTTGGAGGCGGTATGCATGCAGCCAAATAGAACCCTTAAGCAATTATATTAATACAATCAGTTTCTCACAATAGGAATGATAAGTACCAAAACAACACATACGTAGGCCTTGGGCCGGTAGACGCATCTGCTTTGCAATAAGGGTTTTATTAATTTCGATAAATTCTGGGAGGTAAACAATGGACTTAAAATCAAGCTGGCTGACAAAAAGATATATTGCCCATAGGGGATTTCATTCCAATAACCAAATATGCCCCGAGAATTCATTACCGGCTTTCCAGGAGGCGATTAACAGGGATTTTGCTATTGAACTTGACGTGCGCATTACCAATGATGGTAAAATCATTACATTTCATGATGATAATTTGAGAAGGATGACCGGTTTTGATAAAGCAACAGGGACTTGTTCATATAAAGAGATCGAGCATTTGACTCTATATGATTCTGAACATAAAATTCCATTGCTTGAGAGTGTGCTGGAATTAGTAAATGAAAAGGTTCCAATTGTCATTGAAATTAAAAGCGGGGAAGAAGTTGGTTTCCTTGAAAGTGAATTATATGCGATAATTAAACGATACAAAGGCGAATTTGTTATTCAATCATTTAATCCTTACTCTATGAAGTGGTTTAAAGAAAATGCACCGGGAATAATCCGGGGGCAGCTATCAGGAGACTTTAAAAACGAGAATTTGCCCTTTTACAAAAAGTTTTTGCTTAAAAACCTGTTATTGAATAAGGAGAGCTCTCCATCGTTTATAAACTATGATATAAATTGTATGCCCAATTGGAGATTGGAATGGGAAAGGAAAAAGGGTTTGCTTATTCTTGGCTGGACTGCAAAAACAAAGGAGCAATATGAGATAGCTAAGAAATACTGTGATAACGTTGTATTTGAAGGTTTTGACCCAAGGGGTGATATAAATGAGTTTTGATTGGCTTCACGATTACATTGTAAACATTATTTCACAAGTTATTATAACAGTAGGTATTTTTTTATGGCTTTGGCTGACAAAAAGGGTGATTATTTTTTCTCAAGTGTACAGATTGATACTTGCTAAGATAGCGAGGAAAAAATATGTTCTGATTTGGAACGACCATGATATTAAAAACAGTAATGGGATTATTAAATTACTTGAAAAAAAGAATTCAAAATTCAGGTATTTTGCATTAAATCAACCTAAAGATATTTTTAAGTTTCCTCTTAAGCCCGGAGCAATACAAGCAATTATATTTATTGTTTCAGATGTAACAAAGCTTTCTGAAGATCCAAAAGAACGGAACAGTATTCAGGACAAAGTTTTAAAATACGTTGAAAAAGGCGGAACTTTAATTGGAACTCATGATATAATTTACCGACGGGTTAGAAATGATTTGTTTGAAATGGCTTTTGGGTGCAGGATTACTAATTTTCAAAGGGAAAATAAGCCCATTGAGTACATGGTTACCCCTGAGAATACCGGGCATCCGGTATTAAAGGATTTACCGGATACATTTTGTCTTGAAGATGGTGAGGTTTGCTGGGGAGAATGGACTCATGACGTATTGGTTTTGTTAAAATCAAGGAAAGCTTACAACGGGAAAAAACCAATACCATTGTTGACATTCAGGTCATACTCGGAAGGTAAATTGTTTTGGATAAATTGCGGGGACAAGTATGATAAGTTATGCAGGAGCTTGGCAGAGCCCCAAAGTGAGTATATACAAATAATATCTAACATATTAAAATATAGTAATCTTTTTGAAAAAAACATCGGTGAACCGCAAATTGATTTTGCGTCATAAAAGCACTATTGTGAAATATTGCAGTACCCCTTAATAAAATTTCGTATAAATCTATGATTGAGACGGCGGGTTTTCTCTCAAAAATAGGGGGTGGAGCAGATTCGAGAAATATACTAAGAATAATTCTGCTAATATTTGTGATAGTTGCCATAATATTTTCTTTGGTTTTATTCTTTTGCGCATCGGCTGCCCCGGTGTTTATCGGCTTAATATTTTTCGGGAATATTGAGCTTATAAAACCGATAGATGCCGCTATTATTGGATATGCCTTGTATTACGCATTGGTAGCCTTCGCAGAGGAGTTGTTATTCAGGGGATATATAAGAAAGGTTTTGGAAGGTAAAAGCAAAATACTTATATATACTGTATCTGCATTTGCCTTTGCGGGTTTTCATTTTATTAGCCCTGAATTTAATTTGATGACATTCGTGCTGATATTCATATTCAGCATAATCTTTATGCATATGTATGTGTCGGTTGAGAATATCTGGCCCCTGATCATGTTTCACTTTGGATGGAATTTATTTGGTGAATATATTTCTTTGTATAAAGAGTATAGAGGACATGGAATAGGCACAGAGTTAATGAGAAGGATGCTGGAGCATTTGAAAAAAGTTATGCTGGGCTGCTATCAGGAACAATCTGGCTTCTATAAAGACCATTGAAAAATGCGGCGGTATAATAAAAGAATCAAAACCATATGTAGATGGAAAGCCGATGAATGTACATTGGATTGAGATAGTATGAATTTGCTAAGGGTATTAAAGCAGCAGCTATTATATTACACATTTTACTCCTTATACAAAACAAGGGGTATTAACCAATAGGGGGCGAAAACAATGTTGGAGAACGGATTGGAAGAATGCACCTGCAGGAAAAAGAAATGCAAGAGGCACGGTAAATGCGCTGAATGCATAGAATACCATAAAAATAGCAAGTATGAGCCATACTGTAAGAGAAAAAAGAAGGTGTCCAGGGACATTTTGTCCTTGCAGGGTGGGGGTGCGGCATACTTCGGGTTATGACAATAAACTTTGATAATATAAGGAGGTTGGTTTACAGTGGATATAAAAACTATCATTTTGGGTGGGCTGGCTGCCAATTGCTACCTTATCGGAACTGCAAAAGGATTTATTCTTATCGATACGGGGAGAGCAAGTAAGCTTTCTAAACTGGAGAATGAGATTAAAAGTGCAGGCTGTAAACCGGGGAATCTGAATCTTATCATACTGACGCATGGTGATTTTGATCATACAGGTAATTGCTCTTATCTTCGTGATAAATATCATGTCAAAATTGCAATGCACCACGATGATATTGGGATGGTTGAAAAAGGAGATATGTTCTGGAATAGGAAAACAGGCAATGCAATTGCGAAGAAAATTGTTAATGCTTTATTTAGAATCACAAATTTTAGCCCTGATTTTTCTGTTGATGAAGGGTATGACCTATCAGAATATGGAATGGATGCAAAAATTCTATATCTTCCGGGGCACTCAAAAGGGTCAATCGGAATAATAACGTCGGATCGAGAACTGTTTTGCGGAGATCTTTTTATGAACAATAGCAAGCCAAGTCTTGGTTCAATTATTGATGAACCGGAGGAAGCAAATGCAAGTTTACGGAAAGTAAAAGGTTTGAATGTTAATAATGTTTATCCGGGACACGGGAAACCTTTTTCGATGAGTGCTCTGAAAATGTAAAAAGGAAGGATTATCGGCCATCGACGTTGGGAGTGTTTGATGAACAATTGCAGTATAAGTATTATGAAATATGATGCAGAAGATTTATAATTAAACTGTGGAGGTATTAAAAACATGTGGAAGTTATTTGCGGTACTATCAGCAGTGTTTGCAGCCCTGACTTCAATTCTTGCCAAAATTGGTATAAAGGGTGTGGATTCGAATCTTGCTACAGCAATTCGCACAGTTGTTATTATATTTATATCATGGGGCATTGTGATTACAACAGGTGCCTATAATGGAATCAAAGATTTGACAAAACAGAACTGGACATTTTTGATTCTATCAGGAATGGCGACAGGCTTATCGTGGATGTTTTATTATAAAGCAATATCCCTTGGCAATGTATCGCAGGTTGCGCCAATTGATAAATCCAGTATTGTTCTTACACTGATATTGTCTTTTCTGGTTCTGGGGGAGCAATTCACCGCAAAGACTTTAATCGCCGGCACACTTATTACGGCAGGGACATTCGTAATGCTATGGAAGTAAGAAATGAAATTGAATATAAGGAGGATACAAGAATGATTGATGCACATGTACATATTTTTGGGGATGGCAGAGGAGAATATTCAATCGAACGCATTAACAGCTTTATTGTGCATGCACAAAAAAAAGGAATTAACGAAATCTATATGCTTGAGCATACCCATCAGTACAGTGAATTCGTACAAATGTACAAGCCCATAAGCGATAATAACGAATATCTGAGGAACTGGTTATCAGGTAAAATGAAGGTATCTCTTGAAGAATACACACGTTTCATAGACAAAGCAAAGGCCTATGGCTTTCCCATAAAAGTAAAATTTGGGCTGGAAGTCTGCTATATTCCCGAGACTGTGCATATATTATCCGAGATTTTGAAACAGTATAAATGGGATTTTATTACCGGTTCCGTTCACTTTATCGGAAGCTTCGGTTTTGACCACAAACTGGAGCTTTGGAAGGGAATTGATGTTGATGAGGCATACAGGCGTTATTATGAAATAATGCTGGAAATGATAGATACCGGCTTATTTAATGGGGTTGGTCATCCGGATTCGATTAAATGCTTTGGACATTACCCGTCACAAAATTTGGACAGCACCTATATCGCCTTAGCTAAGGCTTTGAATAAAGCAGGTATGTATACGGAACAGAGCGGAGGGCTTGTACTGAATTATAAGTTCCCTGAATTAGGTATGAATCCGGGTATGTTAAGGATATTTAAGGATAATAACGTTAGTATTCTTACAGCCTCCGATGCTCACAGACCTGAACATGCAGGGATGAATATCAAGGAGCTGCAGGAAATTTTAGATGCCTGATTAATAAAAACCATTTGACAAAGGTCACCGCTTTAAATATACTATTTAAAATATATATATTTTGAAAGGAGAGTGTATTGGCTTATGGAAAAGTTTTTGAAAGAGGGTCTGACCTTCGATGATGTTCTCCTGATTCCCGCGAAGTCTGAAGTCCTTCCAAAAAACACGGATACCACAACATTTCTTACTAAAAAGATCAGGCTTAACATCCCGTTGGTGTCGGCGGGCATGGATACCGTTACCGAATCCAAGCTTGCAATAGCAATAGCAAGGGAAGGCGGTATCGGAATAATTCACAAGAATATGCCCATAGAAAATCAGGCAATTGAAGTCGATAAGGTAAAAAGATCGGAACATGGAGTTATCGTAGACCCCTTTCATTTATCTCCCGATCACATAATATCGGATGCTATGGAGCTGATGGAAAGATACAGGATTTCCGGAGTCCCTATAACGGATGAGAAAGGCAAGCTGGTAGGGATACTTACAAACAGAGACCTGAGATTCGAGACAGAATTTTCAAAAAAGATATACGAGGTCATGACAAAGGATAACCTTATTACTGCGCCTGTAGGTACAAATTTGATTCAGGCTGAGCAGATATTAAAAAAGCATAAGATAGAAAAACTCCCCCTTGTGGACGATAAAGGTTACCTAAAGGGGCTCATTACTATAAAGGATATAGAAAAAGCAATACAATATCCCAATTCCGCAAAGGATAAAGGCGGAAGGCTTATTGTAGGCGCTGCCGTCGGTGTAACCAATGATATGATTGAGAGGGTAGAAGCCTTGGCGGCATCGCAGGTTGACGTTGTTGTGGTTGATACCGCCCACGGACATTCAAAGGGTGTTATTGAAGCAGTAAGGAAAATTAAAGGCTGCTTCCCGGATTTGCAGGTAATTGCAGGAAATGTTGCTACTGCAGCAGGAACAAGGGAGCTTATTGAAGCCGGTGCCGATGCAGTAAAGGTGGGAATAGGTCCCGGTTCCATTTGTACTACCAGAGTAGTAACAGGTGTCGGGGTTCCGCAAATCACAGCAGTGCATGATTGCGCAGAGGAAGCAGACAGATACGGCATACCGGTTATATCGGACGGAGGAGTTAAATACAGCGGAGACGTTGTAAAAGCAATAGCTGCGGGGGCAAGTGCAGTGATGCTTGGGAGCCTCTTTGCAGGTACTGCCGAAAGCCCCGGGGAAATGGAGATTTACCAGGGCAGAAGCTTTAAGGTATACAGGGGCATGGGCTCCCTGGGTGCCATGGCATGCGGAAGCAAGGACAGGTATTTCCAGGAGGATGCAAAGAAGCTTGTACCGGAAGGGGTAGAAGGAAGGGTGCCTTATAAAGGGCCTTTGTCTGAGACAATATATCAGCTGGTAGGGGGTATACGGTCAGCAATGGGTTACTGTGGAACTGCCAGTATCGAACAACTCAGGAAAAATACACAATTTATGCGTATTACTGCCGCAGGTCTGAGAGAGAGTCATCCTCATGATGTGAATATAACAAAGGAAGCTCCCAACTATAGCTTGTAAAGTGGTTGCACCGGCCTTGCGCCGGCAGATAAGCATTTGAACGGAGAGTGAAAACTGATGGGCAAAGAGAGGCAGACCGGGGATTGGACTGCAGTAAGCTTCATTGAAGAAAATGTAGTAAAGATAAAAGAACTTGCAGGAGACAAAAAGGTTATATGTGCTTTAAGCGGCGGGGTTGATTCCTCCGTAGCGGCAGTGCTGGTGCATAAGGCAATAGGCAGCCGGCTGACCTGCATATTTGTCGATCACGGGCTTTTGCGAAAAAACGAAGGAGATCAGGTGGAGGAAGTATTTAATAAGCGTTTTGATATCAGCCTCATAAGGGTAAATGCAGAGGACAGATTTCTTGCCAGACTTAAAGGGGTGACAGATCCGGAACAAAAAAGGAAAGCAATCGGTGAGGAATTTATCAGAGTTTTCGAGGAAGAGGCCGGCAAGCTGGGGGAAATCGACTTTTTAGTGCAAGGAACCATTTACCCCGATGTGGTTGAAAGCGGGACAAAGACTGCTGCTGTTGTAAAATCTCACCATAATGTGGGAGGACTGCCCAAGGATATGCAATTCAAACTTATTGAGCCGCTAAGGTCCCTTTTCAAGGATGAAGTAAGGCTTGTGGGCCTGGAGCTTGGCATACCTGAGGATTTGGTATGGAGGCAGCCTTTTCCGGGGCCGGGTCTCGGTATAAGGGTACTGGGAGAAGTAACAAAGGAAAAGCTTGATATAGTCAAAGAAAGCGATGCAATACTAAGGGAAGAGATCAAGAAAGCAGGGCTTGAAAGAAGAATATGGCAGTACTTTACTGTTTTGCCCGGTATTAGAAGCGTAGGGGTAACAGGGGATAAACGTACATATTCCCACACGGTGGCGATACGGGCTGTCAACAGCTCCGATGCCATGACAGCGGATTGGGCAAGGATACCCTACGAAGTATTGGAAAAGATATCCTCCAGGATAGTAAACGAAGTTGAGCATGTAAACAGGGTTGTGTATGATATCACTCCCAAACCCCCCGCAACAATTGAGTGGGAATAACTGACAAAACCCGCAAAGCCTTGAAAATACTGGGTTTTTGAAACGGAAACGGGGCATTTGATACCAAATTGATAGCAGATACCAAAACCGGATTTACTTTGTTCACTCCCGTACAGCGGGTGGCTTGCGGGTAAATCCTTCATATCCTAAGAA
>JAKPKE010000268.1 GCA_029553855.1 Bacillota bacterium
CGGGAATACCTCCAGGCAAAATCATCAGACGGGCCTGCAGAGATGGGACCCTCGCCAATGATTTTGCTGGCTTTGGAAGGTGAGGAGAACATACTTCCCCTACAGCCGGAGTAATTCACAAACTATGTCGCATTTTTCTCCAAATGTTCACTAATCCACCCTTATATACAGAAAAAAATAAGGCTCTATGCCTTATTATTTCACTTATTTATAAATATATTATTAATTCGTATTCGGGATTTATATTAAGAATATTGCAGTAACAAGATTGGACACCATGTGGGTTATTACAGCTCCGTAAAAACCCTTCTTCTCATATACGAAGGTGCAGTAAAGCCCCAGTCCGAAAAAGGTTGGAATACCCGATATATTAAAATGCAGAAGGGTAAAAAGGGCCGTTGAAATAATTGCGGCTGTTGCAGAAGGCATCCTTGGAAGCAAAAGACTGTCATAAAGGTAATATCGAAAAATATATTCCTCTACAAAAGGCGCCAGCACTACTACGAGAATAAAAAGCAATATCTTGTGATACATTCCTCCTGCAGTAAATTCCCCTATAATTTCCTGCGGTTTGGCCTCCATTTCGAAATAATTGCTTAAAACATTCACATATAACCTGTTAACCTGGTTTATTACTATTTTAAATACCAGGGTAGTACCTGCAATGGGCAATATGTCCGGATATCTAATGGTCCATATATTTATATCCCTTAGCTGAATCTTATCTTCTGTTTTCCCATGCACTTTATAAAGCAATATAAGAACCCCAATAAATGGCGCCAATTCATCGATACTAAAGGCAAGCAGCCAATAAGAGGCGCTCGCGGCAACCTTTATCAATGGATTCAGATCTCTGAATACATATCTATATAATGAAATGAAAATCGGAACATTAAGCAACAAAAAAGTAAAAATAAGAATAAACGACTCATAAAATACCAATTGGGACCCCCCTCAATATTAAATATTACTCCCCAAGCAATACTTTCCAAAGCTCTTCCCTTCCCGCGTGGGTTTTGGAGGAATACGGCATCACAATATCATTTGAATCTATCCCAAGTGTTTGTTTGATTATATTCAAATTCCCATTAACCGATGATTTGGCTATCTTATCTGATTTTGTCGCAATGATAATCACTGATTTTCTATAGTACTTTATAAAATCATACATAAGCTTATCATCGGCAGTCGGCTTATGCCTTATATCTACGAGTAAAATTACATTTTTCAGGTTTTCTCTGTTCTTCAAATAGCCTTCTATCATTTTACCCCAGGCTTGCTTTTCGCTTTTGGACACGGATGCATAGCCGTATCCCGGCAGGTCTACCATCATGAGCTTTTCATTAACAAGAAAGAAGTTGATTAGTCTTGTTTTCCCTGGAATTGAGCTTATCTTGACCAGCTTCTTTCTATTAAGAAGTGAATTTATCAGTGAAGATTTCCCAACATTGGACCTGCCGGAAAAAGCTATTTCCGGCAGATTAGAGTCTGGATACTGATTTTGTGAAACTGCACTTTTTAGAAATCGGCACTCCTTAATTATCATGTCTCTCTTCCTTTACCAAAGCATGTGACAAGACTTCATCCATATTAGCTGCAAGCACAAATTCCATGTTTTTCTTTACTGCTTCCGGAATTTCCTCAATATCTTTTTCATTCTCATAGGGCAGAATAACCTTTTTTATACCTGCACGTTTGGCAGCAAGTACTTTTTCCTTCAATCCGCCTATTGGAAGCACCCTTCCCCTAAGGGTAACTTCTCCGGTCATTGCCACCTCTCTATACACCGGTTTCTTCAGGAGAGCCGATATCAAAGCTGTAGTCATGGTTATTCCCGCAGAAGGTCCGTCCTTGGGAGTGGCACCCTCAGGAACATGTATATGAATATCCATATTTTTTGCAAATTCCTTATCAATACCGAATTCGTCAGACCTGGAGCGGATATAGCTCAAGCCTGCCCTTGCGGACTCCTTCATCACATCTCCAAGATGGCCCGTAAGCTCAAGTTTGCCTGTGCCGGGCATTACAGAGACCTCAATAAACAGCGTCTCTCCTCCTACAGCTGTCCAAGCCAGTCCCGTAACCACTCCTATCTCATTCTTCTGGTTTATTAAATCATATTTGTATTTAGGGATTCCAAGATATTTTTTGAGATTGGCAGGAGTAACTCTGACCCTTTTCTTATTGTTTTCCACAATTTGAGTTGCACATTTTCTTATAATATTTGCAAGCTCACGCTCCAGATTCCTTACTCCAGCTTCCCTTGTAAAGTTGTTTATAACATCTTTGATAGTTGCTTCTGAAATAATCACATTTTCCATACTTAGCGAATGTTCTTTTATCTGTTTGGGTACAAGATAATCCGCTGCTATATGAAGCTTTTCCTCTTCTGTATAGCCTGAAACAGGTATTACCTCCATCCTGTCCAACAAGGCCGCAGGTATAGTATCCACGGAGTTTGCCGTCGTTAAGAACATAACTCTGGAGAGATCGAAGGGCAGTTCCAGATAATGATCCCTAAATTCCTTATTTTGTTCTGCATCAAGTACTTCCAGCAATGCAGAAGCCGGGTCCCCTCTAAAGTCGCTGGCAAGCTTATCAATTTCATCAAATAGAAATAAGGGATTCCTTGATCCTGCCTGCTTGATTGAGTATATTATCCTGCCGGGTATAGCCCCGATGTACGTCCTCCTATGACCCCTGATCTCGGCCTCATCCCGCACTCCGCCCAGAGACATCCTTACAAACTTTCTTTCCATGGCTCTTGCAATAGATTTTGCTATTGAGGTCTTCCCTACCCCGGGAGGCCCAACCAAACATAGTATCGGACCTTTCATGTTGTTGGAAAGCTGCCTGATAGCCATGTACTCAAGAACTCTTTCCTTAACCTTCTTAAGCCCATAATGATCTTCGTTAAGAATCTTCCTGGCATTTTTTATATCAAGGTTGTCTTCAGTCAATGTGTTCCACGGCAAATCAAAAATCCAATCAAGATAAGTCCTTGTCACACCTACTTCAGGGGAACCGGGAGACATTTTGGACAGTCTATCCAGCTCCTTCTCAACCTTTTTCTTTACCTCTTCGGGCACTTCAAGCTTTGACAACTTATCCGTATACTGCTCTATCTCTTCCGCATACCCCTCTTTTTCTCCCAGCTCCCGCTGTATTGCCTTAAGCTGCTCCCTCAGATAATACTCTTTCTGTGATTTATCTATTTGCTTCCTTACTCTGAAGTTTATCTTTCTTTCTATTTCAAGTATTTCAAGCTCCCTGGAGAGTATTTCATAAATTTTCTCCATCCTCTCCTTTATTTCAAACAAGGATAATATCTCCTGTTTCTCTTCTATCTTAATTGTAAGATTAGATGCTACCACGTCTGCGAACCTGGATATGTCATCCATTTCTGATACTGTAATAAGAGTTTCGGGAGCAACCTTGGGGTTCGCCTTAATATATTCGTCGAACACTTCCAATACGCTTCTCCTTAGAGCTTCCATTTCCAGATCTCCAGCCCCCTGAATCTCCAGTCGCTCCTCCACATCAACAAGGAAAAAAGTTTCCTCGGAAATTATCTCCTTTATCTCGGCTCTGGAAATTCCCTCAACAAGCACCCTTATGGTATCCCCGGGAAGCTTAAGAAGCTGCTTAATCTTTGAAATCGTACCTACCTCATAAAAATCCTTCGCATCAGGCAGGTCGGTGCGGGCATCCTTCTGGGTTACGAGAAATATAAACTGGTCATTTATCATAGCCTCTTCCAATGCCCTTACTGATTTTTCTCTTCCCACATCAAAGTGTAAAACCATGTATGGGAAAATATTTAGACCTCTTAGGGGCAGCAAAGGTAATCTCTTAATACTCTCTTTTCTTCTCCTCATATCATCAACTCCTGTAATACTGTAAATAAATGTAGGATTAATCAACAATAATCATGTGCTCTGCATAAACATTTTCATGGCATGTATAGTCTTATACATTATATCTTTATAGAAAAAAATTATCAACATATTTAAAGCGGAATATTCTTATCTCCCATAGCCTGAATTGCAGGGGTGCCGCATATCGAAGCTGCAGTCAATATATTTGTTTCTGCAGGCTGGGGGGTTATCATCGTTTTCACATCAGATTGCCTTACGGTGGCCAGATTGATCGCCTCAACTATATTACTCATCCGTATTACTTCAATATCGAAAGTCTTAAAGATTTCTTGCCAGTTATTTTCAGGTATCAGCACCTTTTTTACCCCGGCATGAATTGCGGCTTCAACCTTTGGTATGATCCCTCCCACTGCCTTTATTTTCCCTCTTATTGATATTTCTCCTGTCATCGCTATCTTGTTATCAATATAGCTGTTTGTTATGGCTGAATATATGGCAACTGCTATAGTAACACCTGCCGAAGGCCCATCTACAGGAGTGCCCCCCGGAAAATTCAAATGAATATCATATTCGCTTGTGTCTATTCCAAAAAATTTTTTGATAACTGTAATCACATTATCAACTGAAGCCTTTGCCATACTTTTTCTCTTTATAGTTCTTCCATCTCTGGATCTTAGCTCTTCTTCCTCAGCTATCCCGGTAACTATCAATCTGCCTGTTCCTCTCCGGACATTTATCGCAGTTGCCTCAATTTCCATCAGGGTACCCATATTGGGTCCGTATACTGCAAGTCCGTTTACATAGCCTATCTGGGGCTCATTATAAATTTTCCTTTCCGGCCTCGGGCTGTACTGCCCATTGTTTATCACCCATTCTATATCGCTGACGGTGACCTTATCCCTGTTTTCATTGATATTCACACCAACTGCCGTTTGTATAATATTAACGGCCTCTCTCCCATTTGTTGCATATTTTCCTATAAGATCAAAAACTCCTTCTTCGCTTTCAAAACTAATTTTCCTGAGAGCATTCCTTGTGACCACTTTTATTTCGTCAGGAATCAATGGCTTGAAGTATATCTCCAAACATCTTGAACGCAGTGCAGGGGGAATTGATTCCGGATCTCTTGTAGTGGCGCCGATAAGTCTGAAGTCTGCCGGAAGTCCATTCTGAAAAATATCATGAATATGGAAAGGTATGTTGGTATCATCCGAACTATAATATGCGCTTTCCAGAAATACCGTCCGGTCTTCCAGTATTTTCAGCAGTTTATTCATTTGAATGGGATGCAGCTCCCCAATCTCATCTATGAAAAGTATCCCGCCGTGAGCTTTAGTTACAGCACCCATTTTGGGCTGCGGTATTCCTGCAATTCCCATTGCTCCCGCACCTTGATAAATTGGATCATGAACAGAGCCAATAAGAGGGTCTGCAATACCCCTTTCATCAAATCTCACAGTAGTTGCATCAACTTCAACAAACTTTGCATCCTGCCTGAAGGGGCTATTGAACATTCGTTTTGCGTCCTCCAATATCAGGCGGGCCGCTGCTGTCTTCCCGACCCCGGGAGGACCATAAATAATAACATGCTGCGGATTTGGGCTGCATATTGCAGCTCTCAGGGCCCTAATACCATTCTTCTGTCCGATTATCTCCCTGAAATCGGAGGGCCTTGTAACCTCTGACAGTGGCTTTGTAAGGTGAATGCCCCTCATGCGCTGCAACTTCTCCATTTCTTTTTTTGATTCCTTTTCTACAGCAATCTTGCTCCCTTGCTGGCTCCTCAACATGTTCAAAAAATACATCCCTATTACAACAGCAAAAAAAAGCTGAATAATTATTAACAATTGTGACATAGTGCCTTCCTCCCTTGTAATGTGAAGCATCAATAATATTATTATATTTGAAGCTTTAAAGTATTCATCCGGGGCACCATTCTGCAACAAGTGCGAACATGTTAAAGCAGCCTGTGTATAGTCACACATGCGTATATAGAAATTGATGATACTAATTCACTTTGCTAAGAAAAACCGGTTGGGGTTATTTCCTCAACCGGTTTTATAATTGATTTTTATGCTGTTCCTTTTCGAGCCCTATGCCCCTTTCTGGGCTGTTTCTTCACTGTCTTCTTTGCACCTGGCTCAAGATATACTATATCAGGCTCCTTGTGCTCCGATATGGTATCCTTTGTTACAATGCACTTGTCTATATCGTCCCTTGAGGGAATCTCGTACATTACATTAAGCATATTTTCCTCAAATATAGCCCTCAATCCTCTGGCTCCCGTCTTTCTATCCAAAGCTTTCTGCGCAATCTCCTCAATAGCTCCATCTTCAAATTCAAGGTCTACATTATCAAGCTCGAAAAGCTTCTGATACTGCTTGACGAGAGCATTTTTCGGTTCGGTAAGTATCTGCACCAGGGCTTTTCTGTCAAGAGGGTTCAAAGTAACTATTATCGGAATCCTTCCAACAAATTCGGGTATCAAACCGAATTTTAAAAGGTCTTCAGGCATTATCTTCTTTAGAATCTGCCCAATATCCTGATTATCTCTGGAATAGATATCGGCAATAAAGCCCATTGATTTCTTTCCCGTTCTGTTCATTATTATTTTCTCAAGACCGTCAAAGGCTCCTCCGCAGATAAATAAAATATTGGTAGTGTCAATTTGTATGAATTCCTGATGAGGGTGTTTTCTTCCTCCCTGGGGGGGAACGCTTGCTACTGTTCCTTCAAGAATTTTAAGAAGAGCCTGCTGCACACCTTCACCCGACACATCTCTGGTTATCGAAGGATTTTCGGACTTTCTTGCTATTTTGTCAATTTCATCAATATACACAATACCATTTTGTGCCCTTTCAACATCATAGTCTGCATTCTGAATAAGCTTCAGCAAAATGTTTTCTACGTCTTCTCCCACATAACCGGCTTCTGTCAGGGAAGTTGCATCTGCAATTGCAAAAGGTACATTAAGCATCTTAGCCAGGGTCTGAGCAAGCAATGTCTTACCTGTGCCAGTCGGGCCGATAAGCACAATATTACTTTTCTGCAATTCCACATCATCCAATTTATAATCCGAATTAATTCTTTTATAGTGGTTGTACACAGCAACCGATAATGCCTTTTTGGCCTCTTCCTGGCCAATTACATATTGGTCCAGATATTCTTTGATCTGTGCCGGCTTCGGAACATCCTGCAGTTCTGTATCCAGCTCCTCGAAAAATTCCTCGTCAATGATTTCCTGGCAAAGCTCAATACATTCATCACAAATATATACACCGGGGCCTGCTATCAACCTTCTTACCTGCTCCTGGTTTTTTCCGCAGAAAGAACATTTTAACTGTTTCTTGTCATCGAATTTAGCCATTTTTTCACCCCACTTTACCTTCTTTTAACAAGAATATCATCTACAAGTCCATATTCCTTTGCTTCCTCTGCTGACATGAAATAATCCCTTTCAACATCTTTTTCGATTTTTTCTATCGGTTGTCCTGTTTTATCGCTAAGTATCTCGTTTAACCTTTTCCTGGTCCTTATAAGCCTTTCAGCATATATGCCGACATCGGTCGCTTTACCTTGTGCTCCCCCTGAGGGCTGGTGAATCATAACCTCACTGTTCGGAAGACAAAATCTCTTTCCTTTTGTCCCGGCTGCAAGCAGGAATGCTCCCATACTTGCCGCCATCCCTATACATATAGTAGAAACATCCGGTTTAATATATTGCATTGTGTCATATATAGCCAGGCCTGACGTGATTGATCCCCCCGGACTGTTAATATAAAAGCTTATGTCCTTGTCCGGATCATCAGCTTCAAGAAACAAAAGCTGTGCAACAATCAGACTTGCGGTAATATCATTGACTTCGTCACCCAGGAAGACTATCCTGTCCTTCAAAAGTCTTGAATAGATATCGTAAGAGCGTTCTCCCCTGTTGGTCTGCTCAACAACAATAGGCACCAAACTCATAAAATCCTCCCTTTCAATGAAAATAAGTTATTTTGCCACGCTGTTTTCTACAAGGAAGTCAATTGCCTTCTGGATCATTATACCATCTTTTATATAAGTTACTTCGTCTTCTTTTAGGGTTTTCTTGAATTTTTCCAAATCCTGCTCGTAACGCTTAGCTGTCTTTTCGATTTCAGTATTCAAATCTTCTTCTGTAGCTGCAATCCCCTCGTTTTCAGCAATCTTTTCAAGCACTAGCTGACTTTTGACTCTGCCCTTTGCCGTATCCCAATATGTTTCTTTAAGCTTATCAATATCCATTTTTGCATATTCAAGATAAGCCTCAAGGTTTAAACCCTGATATCTAAGCTGGTAATCAAAATCCCTCAGCATTATATTCACCTGAGTATTAATCATCACCTCAGGAATATCAACGGTTGCATTTTCAACAACTTTATTGATTATTTTATCCTCATATTGCTGATTTTCAAGTCTCTTGGCATGTTCCTCTCCCTTTTTTCTTATTTCTGCCTTAAGCTCCTCAAGAGTGTCAAATTCACTTACATCTTTGGCAAATTCATCATCGATTTCTGTTAATTGCTTTTCCTTTACTTCCTTGACTGTTACTTTAAATAACGCAGGCTTTCCCGCCAATTCTTTATTTTTATATTCCTCGGGGAATTTCACATCGATGTCTATTTCTTTGCCAAGCTCTGCCCCTATAAGCTGATCTTCAAAGCCCGGTATAAACTGCCCTGAACCTATTTCAAGCCTGTAGTTCTCAGCTGTGCCTCCCTCAAACTGGTTGCCGTCAACAAAACCTTTAAAGTCGATTATTGTTATATCCCCGTTTTTTACCGGTCTGTCAGTCACTTCAATCAATCTGGCGTTCTGTTCCCTCATTACCTCTATTTCTTTGTTTACATCTTCATCAGTTACATTATACTCCTTTTTTTCTGCTTCTATTCCTTTGTACTGTCCCAGCACAACTTCAGGTTTAACCGTAACAACAGCTTTGAAAACCATACCTTTACCGCTTTCAATTTCAACTATATCTATGTCCGGCCGGTCAACGGGCTTTAGGTTATGTTCCTTGACCGCCTCATCGTATAACTCAGGACAGACTATATTTATTGCATCCTCATAAAATACAGCTTCTCCATAATGCCTCTCTATTATCTTTCTCGGTGCTTTTCCTTTTCTGAATCCGGCTATGTTGAACTTCTTAACGTTCTTTAAGTATGACTTCATTAAGCCCTCTTCGAGTTTTTCCGATGAAACAGATATTTCCAATGTGGCAATATTGTCTTCAACTTTTTCTAATTTTGAGTACATGTGTTTCCTCCTTAATTGTGTAATAATACATTTTCCCGACTTGCACTATTTTATATGTAAATATAATAGGTATTCTCATAATCCTTTATATTATAACATACCTGTTACCTTAATCAACATTTTTTCAACCTTTCCGTTACTTTACCGCCGACTCAAGTACACATAAAGTCACAGTGTCCGTATCTATTGATACCTCAGCACCAATAGGGACTGTAATATTAGGCTTGCAATGCCCTATTTTCAACCCTTTTATAACGGGTTTGCCTATATCTTCGAAAATATCTTTGAAAACCTCTTCAAAACTGAGGCTTTTCTCCGGCTCTTCAGGTTCCAGGTTTCCCCAGTCACCTAATATTATCCCCGATACGTCCTTAAACTTCCCTGCCAGTCTGAGTTGAGTCAGCATCCTATCGACGCTGTAAGGCTCCTCAAATACATCTTCCAGCAATAAAACACATCCCTGAGTGTTAATTTCGTATGGAGTACCCAAAGAAGCTGCGACTATGGAAAGATTACCGCCTACCAATGCTCCCTTTCCTTTGCCCTCTGCAACAATTTCGGGTATTTCAGGGTTGGGTATTTCTCCTATGGGCTCTGTGCTTTCCAACGCATTTTTCATTGCTCTTTTTGTCTGTTTTCCTAAGCCCCCCGCAAAGTCTCCTCCCATGGGGCCATGAAAAGTTATAAGGCCGCATTTTTGGTAAATAGCGTTCAATAAAGCGGTAATATCGCTATAACCCATAAATATTTTCGGATTTTTTCTGATAAGCTGAAAGTCTATCAGGTCCAAAATGCGTTGCGAACCGTAGCCCCCTCTTAAACAAAATACAGCATTTACCTCATCATCTTCGAACATATTGTTAATATCAAAGGCTCTCAATTCATCCCCGCCCGCCAGGTATCCTCTGCTGCTGAATACTGATTTGCCTGCCTTAACTATATACCCCAAATTGTTTAAATACTTTACAGCTTTTTCAACCTTTGAAGAATCGGATGGACTGGCGGGGGCTACCATTCCTATTGTATCTCCAATTTTCAGCCTTTTTGCCTTCATTGTAACACCCCATCACAATAAATTTGTAAAAACTCTTCCTATATATGTCGTGAAAAATGTTTCGCGCCATTTGAATTTAATGTAATTTGTTTAGCACAAAACATATAATTACCCTGACAATTCTTATATTATATGTTTATTAATCAGCTGTAAATATGTGTTTGATCAAAATAAAAGCGGCTTTGCCGCATTTGCTGCCCATGTGCCTTTTCCGAAGAATGAGGAAATAATGGCACGGGCACTCAAATCAAGGGTTTTTATAGTATAGGAAAGTAAGCTTTCCTATACTATAAAAACAGCGTTCCGCAAATGTGCGGAACGCTGCCTGAACTCAAGGCATTGTTACAGCCTTTCCGGGGTTAAACTTCTTACCAGCCCGTTAAGCTCATTTCTGAAGCTATCAATAGAGGTTCCATTTCTCATTCCACTCTCTACCCTTCTGAGTCTTTCAAAAAAGTTAGCATCTTCACTGACATATACAGTATTTATCCGGGGATCGGCAGCTCTTATTTTCTGGGCACACTGTCTTCTTATACCCGTAAGGTCATTTGCTGTTCTATTGGCAACATTCCTTCCTGTAACGCCTCCGTTACTATTTACCCCTACATAAGCCGTATTTCCTGAAACCACAACAGTTGCCCGGTCAACACCGGGTATTGCTTCACAAGCTCTTGCAAGCCCGTCAAATTGGGCTGTACCGGTTCCTACGCCATAATTCGGAGAATTGCTGGTACCTCCGATATTTCTGAAGTTGTTTCCACCTATGCCAAAATTGCTTCCCCCGAAACCGCCAAAATTTGTTGGGTTACCTGTACCATTTATACCAAAGCCCCTGTTGTTGGGATAAGGGGAGAAAGGTCCGATTCCCGTATCTATGCCTGTTCCTGTACCCGTGCCATTGTAATTGTAATTCAAGCCGGTATTCCGCCCCGGCTGCAACGGTGTCTGAAGAGGCCTTCTAACTGCGCAGGCAGTAAGCATTAGTGCAAAAACCAATATTAAAGCTGATATTACGACTGTTTTTCTTCTCATAGGCTATCTTTCCTCCATATTTTTTATTTTTGGTTTTGCACTAATATTTTTTGCTTTAATAATTAATTTATTAAAAAAAAAGCTGCATTTATTTGCAGCTTATAGTCCTTTATCAATTTTTTTCAAGAAAGCAGCTTTTGCCGACAAACTCCCGCAGTATCGAATTGGAAGGAATTGCATTTATATCTGCTTCCAGAAGATACTGTAAAAATTTCTTGATTCTTTTAGCCTCAATATATTCAGGGACCTTGTTATCAATTTTCTCCAAAAGCGGTAATGCAACCTGGTTTAGCATAGCCAGCTCATATACCAGGGATGAGTTGAACATTATATCGGCTTCTTCCTGAAAAGGATAAATATATTTATCCTCGCCTCTTCTTACAGAATCCCATCGTTTTATTGTCGACAGTGCGTCAGCAGATCTGAACTGATAATCTCTTACAATACGCCTGATAAGCCTTAAATCCGATGTGGGGATTCTGTTATGGTCATCAATGCTAAGATGTGTCAATGCGCTTATATAAATCTTGAACTTCTGCTCCCTGGGAATAAACCTCGTAAGAATCTCATTCAGTCCGTGTATACCCTCAACAACCAGCACCTGTTCTTTATCGATTTTCATTTTTTTGCCTTTCCATTCCCTGTTCCCGGTATGGAAGTTGAATATAGGCATTTCAACCTCTTCGCCATTAATCAGCCTTTTGATGACGTCGTTAAATGTAGCTATATCAATTGCATCTATCGTTTCAAAATCATATTCTCCATCTTTGCCTATAGGAGTATCTGCCCTATTCTTGAAAAAATTGTCTATTGATATTGGCACAGGCTTTAAACCATTGACTCTCAACTGAACTGAAAGGCGTTCCGCAAAGGTTGTTTTGCCTGAGGAGGATGGGCCTGATATAAGCACAAGCCTCTTGTTTCCAGAGTCGGTAATCATATCTGCGATCTGTGCAATCTTTTTCTCATGGAGCCCTTCCGCAACCTGTATGACCTCATTGATTCTGCCGCCTTTAATTGCATCATTCAGATGGCTGATATTCTCCAGTTCCAATATCTTCCCCCATTTTTCAAATTCTCTGAATATGGCGAAAAGCTTTCTCTGCTCCTTGCATTCGGGAAGCTCATTGGGATTGGACCTATCCGGAAATCTCAAGATAAGCCCCGGTTCATTTGATTTTAATTCGAAAACCTTAAGATACCCTGTTGAAGGCACCATGTATCCGTAGAAATAGTCGTGGTACCCATGACAGCTGTATATATTTATGTATTTTTTCTTCCGGTATTTTATCAGGTTTACTTTGTCAGGCTGTTGGGTTCTTGTAAAAAGCTCAATGGCCTCTTCGCTGGCTATCTTTCTTTTTTCGAAGGGGATATCCATCTTTTGAAGCTCCCTCATCTTATTCTCTATCTTTGCAATATCTTCCTCAGTCAGAGGCTTATCCTTATGAACCTCACAGTAAAATCCTTTGCACAGGGAATGCTCTACTGTGACCCTGCATCCCTCGAAAACCTCTTTTGCAGCTATTATAAACAGAAAAGCCAGACTCCTGGAATAAAACCTATTTCCATAGACAGTAGTTCTGTCTATAAACTTCAAGCTGCAGTCATGTTGAATCCTGACCCATAATTCCTTAAGTTCATTATTTACAATAGCACCGACTATATCTGATTTATAATCCTGCTGAAACTCTTTTGCTATGTCCTGAAGCTTTGAGCCCTTTAAGTATTCTTTTTTAATATTGTTGGGAAAAGTCAATATTACCGTTTCCTGCATACCTAAACCTCCAATCTTTATACACTATTATAACTTATTCTTATAATCTTTGCTGAAATATTGTTATTTTATATTTCAATTACTAATATTTTGTAATAGAATATATATAATTCATATAATTCATTTTACTGTCATAAATACAATTCGAAAGAACAAAGGCGGCTTCGCCGCATTTGCTGCCCATGCGCCTTTTTCGATTGTGCGAGAAAATTCTGGCGCGGGCACTTAAATTAAGGGTTTTTATTGTATAGGAAAGTTATACTTTCCTATACAATAAAAAATTATTTAAATGAAAGGCGGGTATGTATGCTAAATTACAAAATTGTCGGCAATGCAATGCAACAAGTCGTCGTCGAGCTGAATGCAGGCCAGATCATGTATAGTGAGGCTGGAAAATTCCTATGGAAAACGGACAATATCAAGTTTGAAACTTCCTTCAATGTAAGCGACAAAAAAGGCCATTTTGAAGAGAAAAGCGGAGGAGGGGCTTTTGGAAAATTTATGGATACCGCTGTAAGCGTAGGCAAGAGAAAGCTTGCG
>JAKPKE010000276.1 GCA_029553855.1 Bacillota bacterium
TCGTGCCCGATGATGCATTGCCAGTGCCTTAAGGTAGCACAAGAACTTTCAGTGCATTCGAATAGTCTGTATAGTTAGGTAAACGAGTATGAGAAGTACGGAAATAATGCATTTCCTGGCAATGGAAGCACAATGGGAATCCACGCAGTGAGTTTTATGCATAGTGTGAACGGAAACCATCTGATCGACAGCTCGAGAATGAATTTCTCTCACAAAAGATACACGAGGTATTCGAACAGCATTCCGGACGACTAAGAGTAAAGCTCATTCGTCGTATGGATCTCTATGCGAAAGGTGCACGAAAAGCCTCCAAGAATTACAACAAGAAACATTCTAATCGAGCCTGTGCGAACGTGCTGCAACAAGATTTCACTCAAGACCATACGACAATGCGCTCATGGAATCGTTATATAAGACGCTCAAAGAGGAATTCGTGAACGATGCAACCTTCACGACAAAAGACAAAGAACGACAGGCACTGGTTAACTCCATTGAGTTGTACTACAACAGTATAAGAAAGCATTCTGCGTTAGAGTATCTTGCTCCTCGAGAGTATGAGGAGCTGAATTCATAGATTTCTCTTATCTTCGTGTCCAAAATAACTGGACCCTTCCAAAGACGGAATTTATATTACTGTCTACTTAAATGGGGTCAGTCCAGACTAAAACCGGAAAATTTAAACCGACCTTGACAGAAAAGTCCTTGAAACAGTCAGTGTTGAGGCTGGGGTATAATATTTTTCCTGCTATTTTTGTATAACTCACTATATTGCCTTGGCTTATTTGCATTTCTTATACCGCGGACTGTACAATGCCAGGAGAAGCGACGCACTTAGACCGCGACCGTCGTATAACGGCTATTACCCCAGCCTTCCAAGCTGGAGATGTGGGTTTGATTCCCATCGGTCGCTTTATCTAATTATTTCCTAGAGTAAAAGATATCTAGCCCTATTCAATCTTTACTTAATACCAGAATGTGCAAAGCTCTCAATAAATTGCCTTTGAAAGAAAAGAAACATAATAAGTAAAGGCGCTATGACAATTAGGGTAGCAGCGCAGACATCGCTCCATTGTGCACCTGTCTCAAAGGACATAGCAAATATCGCCAATCCGACTGTAAGAGGTCGCTTGCTGACAGAATTGATCATAACTAAGGGCCATAAAAAATTGTTCCATTGATATGATGCTGAGATAAGGCCAAATGCAATATACACAGGCTTAAGCAAGGGGACATATATTTGTAGGAGCATTCGAGGAAGCTTACAACCATCCATCCTGGCTGCTTCTTCTAGTTCGTAAGGAATGGTTTTTATTGTCTGCCTCATCAAAAAAGTACCCATCCCAGAAGCAAAAAATGGAAGGATTACGCCCAATTTGGTATCAATAAGACCAAGCTGTCCCATAAGACTATAGTTTGGCATTATAAGAACATCCGGAGTAATCATCAATTGCATCAAGAAAAGCATGAACAATATATTCTTGCCCCAGAAATCAAGTCTCGCAAATGCGTAGCCTGCTATAGTAATAAGAACAAATTGGACTGCAAGCGTACCAATGACCATAATTATTGTATTGATATAATATTGTCCGAAAGGTGCCGCAAGAAGGACTCTTTTTAGGTTGGCCAACGTTGGCCAGCTTAATGAAAACAGATCGATAGCTTTATCAGGATTTATCAATGCGGTTCTAAACATCCATATCAGTGGAACTAAGTATATAATTCCAATGACATACATCGATCCATAAACAATTATCTTAGGCGGATTCAATTTTTTATAATGCTTTATTCCGCCCAATTTTGCCATAAAAACCTCCCAAATAGATGAGCAAAATAGCTTAGCCGTAAAACGTCCTTTTATCTTGTGAAAAGAACCAGATCGCAGTGACTAATAGAAGCATTCCAACGAGTACTACAGTCATCGTATCTGCTTTTCCCGTATCCCAGAAGTCAAATCCTACCTGATAGATATAAAATAAAAGCATATTAGTTGCATTTCCTGGCCCCCCCTTGGTCATAATATAGAGATGATCTACTAATTTATATGCATTTGTTAGGCTTATTATTGCCACATAAATGGTAGTTGGTTTCAGCAATGGCCATGTTATTTTGCGGAAAATTGTGATTGCTTTAGCCCCATCAAGCTCTGCTGCTTCATATAATTCTTGTGAGATTCCTTGAAGGCCTGACAAATAAAAAACCATGACATAGCCTGCTTGCTTCCATATGAGCATAATAATGATTCCCCATATCGCAGTATCTGGATTTCCAAGAATGCGTAGATTAGGATTGAAATAGCCAATAATACCATAAATAGGTGTATAGATAAAAAGCCATATATTGGCTACTGCAACCATTGGCAAAATAGTAGGATAAAAATAGGCTACCCGCACAAAAGATTTTGCAAATTTCACTTTATTTGCAAATATGGCCATAGCAACAGCTAGTGCTATGCTTGTAGGAATTGTGCATACGGCAACCAGGAGATTATTAATGAATGCTTGCTTGAATACGCTATCTTTCAGTAAATCTGCATAGTTCTTGAGGCCAACGAATTCCGGAGTTGAAACGGAAAGATCAATCCTGAAAAAGCTCAAATATAAGCTTTTTACTATAGGATAAATAGTAAAGAGTGCAAGAAAAATAAAACCCGGTAAGATTAAACCCCAAGCCAGAAGACTGGTTTTCAATTTTTTTTTCTTATGGCGATCCATCCTATCTACCCAGGATTGATGACTCCTTATTTTTAATTGTGTTTGTAATATATGGATGATATCGCTTTTCATACTTTTACCCTATGCTATTTGAAATAATCAGATTTAAGCAGAAATCATGCTTATTCAAAATAGAGCTCCCAGCATAAGAATTTATGATGGAAGCTCTATTCTTACAGTAGGTGATCAGCAAACTTTATTTTTGCTTTCGATACTGCTTGAGTATCTGATCTGCTTGTGCCTGTGCCTCATTCAATGCTGAAACAGGATCTTTTTGCCCCGTCATTATCAATTCGATGGCATCATCAAGGATTTTCTGGACCCTTCCCTGATCATAAACCGAAAACTCAGCATATCCATATTTAAGCTGATCTCTAGCAACAAGAGCTTCAGGAAATTTAGCCACATAATCCTTCATTATCTGCGTCTCATAAGCTTCTGGTCTCGTAGCTACATAGCCAGTATCAATGCTCCATTGAGCGACTCTATTAGGATCACCCGTCATCCATTTAATAAATGTAAATGCTGCTTCAGTCTGCTCTTTTGGTACTCCTTTGAATAAGTAAAAATTGCCGCCTCCTGTTGGTGATCCTCTTGATAGATCTGCAGGAAGCATAGCTACTCCAAAGTCAAATTTTGCATTTTTGCGAATATTG
>JAKPKE010000294.1 GCA_029553855.1 Bacillota bacterium
TACTTTGCCAAAGGCGAGCAGTTGGCAGTAAAAAGCTGATATTCTATAAGTTCTGTTACACTGCATGTGGAGTTCCACAGGCAGCCCACAGAAAAGAATATCTAGCTTTTTACTATGCCTATGGCCTGTCAAAATCATAACTCGTGTGCATCGATATACTATGTAATTCTCCTCAAGGGAATCAACAAACTTGAGGGCTATTGCGTCGCAATCTTCTCCGAATACGAAAGAGGGTTATGCGATACTCCTATTATAATGCGCACCTTTGCTTTATAAGGGTCATAAAGCTGCCGGAGTAAAAGTATATTTATATAAATCCGATTATAGGAGCAGAATAATGAAAGTTTTTATGGCAGGCAAGACGGCAAAGATGGCAATCAATCTGATTATGTTAATAATACTGCTGTTTGTCCATATAGAGCAGCAGGGAGGAGTGTATGCAGTTTTTTTCAATTTGGATGAAGCCGAAGACATTAGCGATTCAATAATCCGGATATTTCGCAACAGAAATGATGCGATAATAAATGGAGATTTGAAGCTTATTGAATCCTTGTATGATACAAATACCAAGTATGGGATATGGGCACACCAGCATGAATTGGCAAAAGTGAAATACATTCATAACTGGGAGCAGAAGCAGGGTGTAAAGTTTATTAAGATAGTACCTGCAGTGAAAGTAAGAAGCATTAAACCAAAGGGCGAAAAACTTACATTTAATCTGCTATGCTCGGCGGAATACAGATATATATACGAAAATGAACCTGATAAGGTCAATAGTTTCAGAATAGGCACATACCATGTGCTTGATCTGTTAAATAAGGACGGGACATGGATAATAACAAGGGAGTGGTATAAGGACCCTTTTGAGGATTTCCTGGATCTGAAAAAAATGAATGTTGATTCAATAAATCAATACATATCCACTCATGAGGCAAGGGATCTCTCCGGCATAGGCAACAGGAGGCAAAATGCGGTTAAATACGCCGACAGGTATTGTGGCGCCGCCTCTGAGGAAAGACACGGATACAGGTACAACAATAAGTATAGAAATTATAATTCCCTGGGAGGGGATTGTGCAAACTTTGCATCCCAAATACTCCATGAGGGGGGGGAGTTCAGGAAAAACTATACCTGGAATTATGATAGCAAGGGAGCCACAAGGGCATGGATTAACGCGGAGGGTTTCAAGAATTATATGCTTTATAGCGGCAGGGCCTCTCTTATTGCCTGCGGGAAATATGAAAAGGTATATAAAGCTTCATATAAACTTTTACCGGGAGACTTTATTGCTTATGAAAAAAAAGGGGATATCATACATATATGTGTGGTAACGGGTGCCGATTCAAAGGGTTATTCACTGGTAAGCTGCCATAATACCGATAGGAACAGAGCTCCCTGGGATCTGGGCTGGAACGGCGATATAAAATTCTGGCTGATACATGTACATTTCTGACTCTGCTGTATGGTGAAAATTATTTCGACATTGCAAATAATGAAGAAAACCACATAGCCTATTAATATAGGCAGACTTGGGCAAAAGGACAGTTTTCAACTGTCTTTTTATTTTGAAATATTTGTATATTTAGAATATATAAGGCAATAATAACAGCATAAAATGTAAGAAAATTTTATTATTGGCTGACATATTTCAGCAACCTTTTCTCAAAAATTAAATTATAATTTGAAATGTAATGTTTAAGCGAACAGGGGCAGCAATGAAATACGTGCCTTATATGGGCATCTGGGACGTATTGAGTTAATGATGCAACCGACCCGGTCTATTGTATAGATCTGGTTTTATTTTTTTGTTTGGTCATATTTGGACATTTTGACGATGATTTCGGAAATTGGCTATTCATATAGAATAATTCTTTACCGTTACGGGTGAAGAAATAACAGACGCCGGGATTGTTGGGGAATTTGCAAAAGCAATGAGGCTTACAATAAAAAAAGGCAGTTTCATGGTGTTTAAAAATACCATCTATGATAAGAGCTTTTATGAGATGTTGTATAGCATAGATAATTCAAATCAGAAAGGTTTTGAACTTAATATTTCGGATAGAATAAACATCGGTAAGGATGCATCGGTTGATTTGGAGTATACGGTATGTATGGATAAAAGTGCGGGGAATAACCTGCAGGGGCTCAAAGCGATAGTGGACTTTATAGTAAATTCACAGGAGAATCCTTATGATAGCGGGGATGGTGACAATGACCGGGATAATAGCGAGAAAAAAGATAGATTGAAGGAAAAGTCCGTGAATAAAGTCCCCGATATAAGCGGCCATTGGGCTCATGATTGTATTTTGGCGCTGATTGAGCATGATGTATTGGAACCTGGCCCCAATGGCAGTGTAAGGCCGGAAGATTATATAACAAGGGCGGAGGCTGCCGTGCTTATGGGAAAAGCGCTGGGGCTTAGGGAGGTGAATTGATTGAACAGCAATAGAAGAGCTAAAATAATAATAAAAACAATGGCCATGATTGTTGCGGGCATTTTGACCAGCATTGCATTTCTTGCCAATATAGGCACATACTCATGGTTTGCCGGCACTGCAAGAAACAGTGTAAATGTAAGTGCGGCGGAAACTGAGGATATAATTGAATGTATCGAGGTTATATATAAGGACATGGATCCGGATACAGGGGAAGAGTACAACCCTATTGCAATAAAACTGAAAAAATCACAATCCTTCAGTCCTGACCCCCTAATATTTTTTTCTGTTGAGGGTGAAGCGGCAGAATATATTCTTCATATAAACCCTGTCAGGCTTTACAGTAATGCCTATTATATAATACCGATAGAGACAGATATCAATGTAGATCAGCATGCAAAACTTTAC
>JAKPKE010000295.1 GCA_029553855.1 Bacillota bacterium
TACTTTGCCAAAGGCGAGCAGTTGGCAGTAAAAAGCTGATATTCTATAAGTTCTGTTACACTGCATGTGGAGTTCCACAGGCAGCCCACAGAAAAGAATATCTAGCTTTTTACTATGCCTATGGCCTGTCAAAATCATAACCCGTGTGCGTCGATATACTATGTAATTCTCCTCAAGGGAATCAACAAACTTGAGGGCTATTATGTCGCATTATACTCCTATTATACAGCAATTCATTAACAGAACTCACCAAAAAAAAGAAAATATATGCGAACATATGTTTGCATTTTCGGCAAAGTCTGGTATAATAATGGTATTAACTTCTATGGGAGTGTTTTTTATGAATCTTGCCGATAAGATCAAGATATTATCTGATTCTGCGAAATACGATGTATCCTGTTCCTCCAGCGGCAGCGACAGGAAAAACATTAAAGGCGGCATAGGGAATGCCGCACCTTCAGGTATTTGCCACAGCTGGGCGGCTGATGGCCGTTGTATCTCGCTTCTGAAAATACTGTTTACAAACTACTGCATATACGACTGCAAGTACTGTATCAACCGTTCCTCCAATGATATTCCGAGGGCTGCTTTCACCCCTGACGAATTAATTAACCTTACAATTAATTTCTATAGAAGAAATTATATCGAAGGGCTTTTTCTCAGCTCTGCCATATGCGTAAGTCCTGACCACACCATGGAGCTGCTCCTGAAAACCGTTAAAAGGCTTCGACAGGAGGTCAATTTTAACGGATATATTCACGTAAAGGCCATACCCGGGGCAAATAAGGCCTTGATAGAAGAAGCAGGAAAATTCGTAGACAGAATGAGTGTAAATATTGAACTCCCTTCCGGTGAAAGCCTCAAGCTCCTGGCACCTCAGAAGACCAAAGAATCAATAATAAAGCCCATGGGTTTCATTAAATCCGGAATTATACAGAATCGGGAAGAAAAGCTGAAATTCAAGAGCGCCCCCCAATTTGTCCCCGGGGGCCAATCCACCCAATTGATTATTGGAGCTACAAAAGACAATGATTTGGGGATTTTGAAGCTGTCTGAATCACTATATAACAGCTACAATCTTAAAAGGGTGTATTATTCGGCTTATATACCGGTATCAAATCATCCCAACCTTCCTGCATTAAGCGGGCCGCCATTGTTAAGAGAGCACCGGCTGTATCAGGCAGACTGGCTACTCAGATTTTACGGCTTCAGTTCCGGCGAGTTACTGGACGAAGAAAGCCCGAACTTTGATGAGTTATTGGATCCAAAGAGCAGCTGGGCTATCAGAAACCTTGATAAATTTCCCGTAGAAGTCAATAAAGCAGATTATTTTACACTGTTGAGGGTACCCGGGATTGGGGTAAAATCAGCGCAGCGCATCCTTCAGGGGAGGAAAGTTTCAAAACTTGACTTTGATGATTTAAAAAAGCTTGGTATAGTATTGAAACGGGCAAAATACTTCATTACCTGCAAAGGCAGATATTTCCCCCAAAAAAGCATACCTACCAATCCGGTATCGGTAAAAAATCTCATGCTGCTGGAAGACAGAATCAAGATTCACGAAAACATTGAGCAGTTATCCTTCTTCTCGCTTTTTCCGGGTATTATGGCTGTCAGAGAAAATATCACAAGAATTTCAGGTGAATTATAATGCTGTATTATGTTTATGACGGTACCTTTGATGGGCTTTTGACAGCCATATACGATGCCTACCCCGAAAAAGATTCCCCAGAGAAGATAGTCCCCCTGAATGCTTTTACAGATAATTTTCTAATAAAGAAGTATTATATCGAAACTGATGTGGAAAAATCAAAGAAGGTTCATGACGCAATAATCGCAAAGATATCAGAATTTGCAATGAAAAATATCATGTATGCCTTCTTATCGGAGCATGAGAATGCCGGTACATATATATTGGACTATCTGCGCTTTGGCTTCAAGGCAGGAAAAGCCGCAGACTCGTATCTATCTGACGACAGAGTAAATAATATTCATAAATTGGCAGCAAAAGTCGGCAGGGAAAGGCACCTATTGTTAGGAATTATCAGGTTCAGACTTCTTCGAAACAACATTTACTACGCTCCTATAGAACCCCATTACAATACAATATGCCTCTTAGGAGATCATTTTGCCGACAGAATGTCTGACCAGATATTTGTTATACATGATATTAAAAGAGGTTATGGGATTTTTTATGACAAGGATAAATGGTTTATAAGTGACACAAAAATAAAAGAAGACATAGTCTTCCACGAAAATGAACCATTCTATCAGGAGCTCTGGAAACAGTATTTTGAAGGCATCGCAATAAAAACCAGAATAAATCCAAAGCTCCAGTCAAGTTTTTTGCCCAAAAGATATTGGAAATACTTAATCGAAATGAAGTAATCCTCCCTGCATGACTACCGGAAAACTCCCTGCTCCGAAAAACACGTCTGCTAAAGCTCTTTCCCGCAGCTTTTGCAAAACCGTGCATCCTCATCATTAAGGCTTCCGCAGCTTCTGCATTTTACTTTTATTACTTCCCTTGCCTCACAGGAATTGGTCATTTTATCAACGATATCAATGTTGCCGATAACATCGTTTATCATACCGCCCTTTGCTTCATTAAAGGGCTTCATATCTTCCCTTGCCTTTTTGGGATCAAGAAGCAGCCCTGAACCTGCCGTACCCTTGGCGCCGATATTCATAATAATGGAACCGACAATCATTAAAACCATTCCTATTACCGGACTCTCAAAGGATGGACCCATGCTGCTTCCGAAGGGATCATTCATCAAACTTGCAGCGGAAAAAAATACGGAAATAAAGAGTATAAATCCTATCCCCATCATCCCCATCCCAATATAATATGCAGTCTTTCTTTCTTGTGATATTTTTGCCATAATTATCACTCCAATCATGTTTTTTTATTTAACATCATGGCATACAATGCAATACTCTTCCTATACTCTGCTTTTTTTCTTTTTCAACAGTGCCGAAGTGTCCAGATTATCTGATACGACCTTCCCTTTTTCCTCTGTCTTTTCCTTTTTATCAGGCTTTTCTTCCGTTTCAGGCCATAGTTTGATCGTATCATCCGCCATATAAACAGGCCCTTTTGCCTTTATAGGCTTTTTGCTTTGGTGTTTCGGTTTTATTTTTAAAACCGAAAGTTTCTCCTCCAATGCTGCAAGAGGCAGGTTAAGCCTTCTTAAGGCTATATCAAGCATGAACAATATAAGTGCCGTAATTAGCAGAACCGGCGTCAAATTTACAACCCCGAATATATCCTTCATTTTTCCTCTGTAAACATCTTCGGGAGTGTCGATAAGCGTTCCTCCGGTTTCATTTATAAGCCTGTCAAGATATCCGCTTTGGGGCCTTATCCTGTACTCCGGCGAATATTGCACCGACATCCCTGTACTTGCTGCATTTACCGTCTCCCCGCCCTTCTGCTGCAGAGCTTTTATAATATACGCACCTGTTCCGGTTATTTCAAATTCACCCCTGTACTGTCCCGGCGCTATAGGATAAAGCGTAATCTCCCTGCTCTCCAAATCAGGTGACACGATGGCGGCCTTAGTCTCAAATTCACTCTTATCCAACCTGTTGCTGAGTGTTATGACCCCTTTTCCCCCTTGCACTTCAGTTTCTACCGTAATATCGTCCTCCGGGTACTTTTCTATGGTCCAGTTGATAAGATTCTGCCATAATCTGATATTATTATCCCATCCCGTATAGTTTCTGCTCCACCTGCCGCTTATATCCGAATTCCATGCCGCCGTTTTTCCTAAACCGTACTGCCATACTGTAAGTATTGGGTCATCCTGATCACTTGCCAGCACCACCCTCGAGGTGCTTTTGGGGCTGGCCGCCACATATCCCAGAAGGGCTGGCAGCCCCATTTCCGCTACTCCCGCAAGGATTAAATGGTTATTGGTTATTACGGGTATAAATTCCCTGTTATTTATATATGCCCTTGCTGCCATAAAGGTTTCTTTTGTAAATATTCTCGGAATATTTGAATACTCATCTGTATAGTAAAAGCGTCCATCGGCTCCCTTTGCTATATCCTCAAGCAGCCGGGCATCCGAGCCCTGACCGACTGCAACAGTGGAAACAGTGATATTGTCTTTTTTCAGTTTTTCCACCAGTTCTGTATAACCGGACCTCTCAGCCTGGCCATCTGTAAGAAGTATTATATGCTTTATCTTAGTATTGGTGTTTCGTATTGATTCGTAGCCCTCCTGCAAAGCCGGAATTATGCTGGTGCCTCCTCCGGACCTTATAGTGCCTATATCATCTCTTATTTTCTCTGCCTCATCCGCCTTTCTGGTCGGGACTACCCAGTAATTGGTATCGTCAAAGGCAAGCACTCCTATCATATCATTAGGTCTTAAAGAGTCCAAGGTTCTTGCCGCAGCCTCCTTGGCCAGGTCCAGCTTCATTATTCCGCCCCTGCCCTCGGTCATGCTTCCGGATTTATCTATGATAAGCACAATGGACATGTCAGGTATTTCTTTCTTGCCCTTAAGCTCCATCTGTACCGGCAGCACCTTCTCCAGAGAGGTCCTGTAATAGCCTCCTAAAGCAAAGGAGTTTTCCCCGCCGGTTGCAATAAAGCCTCCCCCCATATCCTTGACATAAGAATCCAAAGAATTCAGGAAACCGTCACTTAAGTTCTCGGCTGATATATTACAGGTGATTATTGATTTATATGCGGATAAACCCTCTAATGTTCCAGGCACATTCTGGGCATTGACCCTGATATAGTCCATTCCTGAAGCTTTAAGCATAGTAATAACCTCATCCGCTTCCCCATCCATGTCTTCTACAACTAATATTTTAGGCTTGTCGATTATATTTGTGAAGGTCGAGGCTTCATTGTTCCTGCTCTCGGTGTCGACATCCGGTTCCAGAAGTGCTTTGTAGCTCTTGAAACCTCCGGTATCCGCCCTGTCACGGAATACGAATCTATTGCTCCCCTTCTGCAGTACTACTCTCTCTTCCGCAGCCCTATCCTTTCCGCTGATCAGCGTAAGTTTAGCCCCTGTCTGTACAGTACTTTCGATGGTCACCACTATGTTGAATTCCTCTCCCAGCCTAAGTCTTTTGGGTATGGTGATTCCTTCTGCCGCAACCTCATTACCAATTTTACGTTCTATCCTGTATACCTTGAAATCTATATTTTGGCTTATCATACTGGAGGCAAGTCTGGAGCATTCCCCTTCGTTCTCCTCACCATCGGTTACAAGTACAATCCTTTTCCTGCTGTTTTGCGGAAACAGCGACATGGATGTGGTCAAGGCATTCTCTATGTTTGTATAGATACCTATTGGTTCGGTGTTAATTTTATTAAAAACCGGATCCTTTGACACAAAACTTTCAATTAAAGAGTTATCCCCAAAAGCCACAACCGCTGCCTGATCCTTAAAGGTCTTCTGTCTAAGCGCCTCTACTACAAAATCCTCAGCGGCTGTCCTATGCCCACTCATGCTGTCCGAGGCGTCTACCACGAATATTGTGGTGGTTGTATCCACAATCCATTTAATATTTACTCCCGAAACGGCAAGTATAAGAAGAGCAAATACACTATTCCTCAGAAAAAGTATGAGCCTTCTCCTGAGCTTGTACATTTTTCCTAACTTGCGGGCAGTATAAAGTATAAAAAGAATTGCCGGAGGAATAAGTAAAAGCAGTAAAGGCCTTTCAACATCAATAACCACGTATATACACCACCCATTCTACGGCTGCAAAGAGAAGCAAGAAACATATGAGCCATTCCTGAAGTCTTATGCCTCCCAAAACGCTTCCGGCTTCGGAAGTCTTTTGATCCTCTGAAGTAAACTCCCGGATATTCACTGACTCGCTTTCTACGGGAAAATTTACAGCAAAGCTCGAAACCCTTTCCGATTCCTCTGTACTTTGTGTCAGTCGATATACACCATACTGTGCTGTCTTGTCAAAGAGCTGCATCGGATATGTAAGTTTCAGCTTATGAACCACACCCTCCGGATCTGTAACCAAAGCCTCCCTGACCTCAGGGTCCGGAATCAAATCTATAGGATCTCCGCATATGTATGAGGTCCTTCCCCCTGTGTCCATACCTGCAAGATAGGCAGTAAGGTTATATACGAATATAGGATATTCAGCAGTCAGGGCAAAATCGCTGTTGTGAAGGTCAAACCCTATCACCGCTGTTTTCCTCCCATTATATTCCCCGGAAAGAACAGCCGAATTTCCATTGACACCTATTAGCACATCCGACCAAAAAGGCGCTTTCATACTCTTAAGCTTTGACACCGTGAAATTTGCATTATCCATATATTTTGTAATAGAATGCATCAGGATATCGGCAATTCCCCCTTCAACCTCCTCCCCCACCTCAATTATCCCATTGCCTTCAGGGGGGTTAAGGAGCAATATACTGCCCGATTTGGGCAGTATGGAAGGCAATGCCGAATCAAATATATAAAGATCATAGCCTTCGTCTAAGTCTTCACCGGGGTTTGTTTTGTACAACTCCAGTCCGTTTATGTTAGACAGTGCCTTTTCCATAAACACATTGCCTTCTGACATCAACAGAACTTTCCTCAGCTTTGCTGGTTTCACTACGCTATATACCTGATTATCCTCCTCCAGATCGTCCTTTTCGGTAAGTTCCGCCCATATATAAGGAACATCGGCGGGCATTTCTTTAAAATACACGGTCACCGTCTCCCTCGCAGGCAGCCGGACATCTTTTATGCCCAATATTCTGTCGCCCCCATAAAAAGATATCTCTCTGTCGAAGGGCTCGTCCGACCTGTTGGTTGCACGGACTAATGCCGTCAGCTTCTCATTGTCTATGGAATATGAAATATAATCCAGGCTAACATTTGTAAGCTCTGATGCCAGTGATACCACCTCTGCGTTCAGATCTTCCGTATCTACCGGGCTGTCGGTATAGAATACAGCCTTATAACTGCTGCTTTCTTCATACTGCTTTACCATAGCCCTGACCAGGGAAACTGAATCGTTGATATTCCCCGAGGAATTGCCCGGTTTTATGGCTCTGAGTCTGCTTTCTGCCTCTCCCTTATCCGTGGTTTTTCCTATTTCAACCCTTGGACTCCGTTCCACAGTCAAAAGAGAAATATTCGCATTTGCTCCTGAACGGTTTATCATTTCTCCGGCCAGCTGCTTAGCCTTCGCAAGCCTTGTGCTGCCCTCGTATTTTGCATTCATGCTTCCGGTATTGTCGATGACAATCACCAGATTGGAATACATGCCCCCGCCTGTAAAAATATAGGGATCGGAAAGTGCGAAAACCAGAAGAAGAATACAAAGAAGCTGCAGCAAAAGAAGCAGGTTTTTCTTAAGCTTCTGCCATGGGGTATTAACCTCAATATCCTTAAGAACCTGCTGCCATAGGTAAATACTCCCGATCTGCTGTTCCTCGAATTTCTGCTTCAATATATACATTAGCACTACAAGAGGCATAAATGATAAAAACCACAATGCCCAGGGTGAAAACAGCTTCATAAAATCACATCCTAAGAATTATGCGCACTAACGTGCGCGGGTAAAGGGTTACGAGGTTTCGGGGTTCGGGGAGAACGGGTAACACTGAAAACACTGAAACCCAATGAATTCAAGGCGGGGGACAATAATACCCAACCGTGTGATTCCGTGGTAAATCCGTGTGTTCCGTGTTATTCGTTACTTTACCCCCAAGAAATACCCAGGCTTTCTCGCATCTCGCATCTCGCATCTCGCATCTGGTATCTAATACACAATTCCAGCTTTTGCAAACTCCTCAAATATTGTCTTCTCTATAGGATCTGCCGAGGAAATCTGTATATAAGCCGCCCCCACTTTGCTGCAAAACTCCCTTATGCTATTCGTAAATGTGTTCAGCTCCTTATCGTACTGCGAAAGCATCGCCGGTGTAACGGAGACATCCCTTGCCTCTCCGGTTTCGCTGTCTATCAGCCTTATCTGCCCTGCTATTTCCGGTGAAAGCTCCTCCGGTGCCAAAATATGTACCAGAACAACCTCCTGCTTTTGGTATATCAGGTATTTCACCGCATCTTCGATTCCACCTGCAGTGAAGAAGTCGGAAAAAATTATTGAAGTTCCGTTTCCTCTAAACTCTTTTTTCTTAATACAGGAATTCAAGTCGGTAGTACCTTCAAACTGAATACTTTCCAGAAAATCAGCACAACGCTGAAACATCCCATGGCTGTTCAAAACTGCAGACTGCCTGACAAGTGTCTCTGAAACACTGTTAAGGCATACCCTGTCAAGGTTATTCAATGCAAGGTATGCAAATACCCCCGAAAGCCTTATTGCTGCGAGGGATTTTTTTGGCTCTCCGAAATACATGGAGCGGCTGCTGTCAATAAATATATTTATTATTGCTTCCCGTTCCTCCATGAAAAGCTTGACGAAAAGCCTGTCAAACCTGCCGTAAGCATTCCAGTCTATTCGTCGGAAGTCATCACCCGGCGAATATTCCCTGAAGTCGGAGAACTCCACGGAGCTGCCCTTGCTCCTTGACTTTCTGTTGCCCCCCGAACCTGTATTCATTGCCATTCTTACGTTTATAATTATGGTATCGAGTTTTTTTAAGAACTCTGCATCAAAAATTCTTTCACCCAATCGAAACACCTGCTATCCCTTAGAAATCATCTCAAGCAGTTCTGCAATCAGCCCATCCGTTGTCACGCCGTCAGCCAAAGCATCAAAGTTCAGGAAGAACCTGTGGCGGAGTGAAGGATATGCCACATACTTAATATCTTCAAAGGATACATTGTATCTGCCTTTCATCAATGCCCTTGCCTTTGAAGCGGTTATTATTGCCTGAGCAGCCCTGGGGCTTGCTCCGAACCTTATATACTTCTTTGTGCTTTCCGGTGCCTCATCATTTTCAGGGTGCGTGCCCATAACCACCTTGAGGGCATATTCCTGGACAGGCCTGGCTATAGGAACCTCTTTAATAATCTTCCTTATATCCAGTATGGAAGCCCCGTCTATAACCCTTTCGAGCTCTATCGTTTTGTTAGCAGTTGTAATATCAACGATATCCCACAACTCATCAAAGCTGGGAAACAGAACATTCAATTTGAACAAGAACCTGTCCATCTGCGCTTCAGGCAGCGGGTAAGTGCCTTCCATCTCGATAGGGTTCTGTGTTGCCAGGACCAGGAAGGGCTGGGGAAGGCTGTAGGTAGTCTTTCCCACGGTCACAGTCTGCTCCTGCATAGCCTCCAGAAGTGCAGACTGAGTCTTGGGGGTTGCTCTGTTTATTTCGTCAGCCAGCACAATATTGGCGAATACCGGGCCTTTCTGAAACTCAAAACGACTGTTCCCGCTTTCGTCCCTGACAATTATATTTGTTCCCATTACATCTGCAGGCATAAGGTCGGGAGTAAACTGTATCCTGGAAAATGACAGATCCATTACTTTTGCCAAGGTCTTTACCAGCTGGGTTTTCCCAAGCCCCGGAACGCCCTCAAGGAGTACATTGCCTCCTGCCAGAACCGAAATCAAAACCTGTCTTATGATATCCTTCTGACCAACTATTGCTTTCCCTATCTCCGCTTCAACCCTGTTAATGGTATCGATTATGTCCCTTATCTGCTCTTCATTTATTTCCATAGCTTCCTCCCCTTTTGACACATAGTTTGTACATCGGAATGGCAATCCCATTCCCTGCATCAGGCGAACATTGTCTGCTCCTGCCTTCGCAATCTCATGCCTTCGTTATTCTTCCAGCGATGTAAAGTATTCCTTTATCATATCCTTCATTCCCGGGGGTATGTCCGAGGTGCTCATACCTTCCATTGCCCTGTCCTTGTACTGTCCCACAACCTGATTATATGGAACTGAGTTTCCTTTAACCGTCGGGCTTTTATCTGTAATAATCTGCTCCACAGTTCCTCCTGTACCTTTCTTTCCGCTCAGGTTTGAGGTCTCCCCCTCCCCGCCAAGGGTGTCCGGGGTAAATATTTTTTCATACTCCCCGTCTTTTTTTGCAGAACCTTCCTTCTTGCTGATTCCTGAGCCGCTGGAAGGTATAGGAGTCTGGTTTTCACTTCCCATATCGGTACCGCTTCCGGCTCCGCCCCCTTGGCCCCCGTTTTGACCGTTTTCCCCCTGTCGGCTTCCCTGTCCCTGTTTTCCGCTGCCCCCCGGAGTATTGCCCTGTCCTTGATGACCGCTTCCGTCCTGCCCCTGCTGTCCTTGCTGCCCTTGCTGCCCTGCATTCTGGCTGATACTTGTTTTATTCAGTTCCTTTACAAGCCCGGATATCGCGTTCCTTACACTCTCATTTTCCATAAGCTCAGATATGCTTCGGTCCAATTCACTAAGCTCGCCGGAAATATCACCAAGCTCGCCGGAGGCCAGTTTTTGTGCCAATTCCGAAAAAGCTCTGCCTAATTCAGGATTGTTCTTTATCTCCCGGGCTAGATTGGAAAGCTGCTCCGCGAGTTTCTGCTTTTCTTCGAAGGAAAGCTTCTTCAGCGTCTCAGCCATTTTTTTTATGTTTTCTTTAAAAACCTTTTCGTCACCTTTTTTTATCATATCTGCAAGGGCCTTTGTCATTTCATTTCTTGAAAAGGTATCGGTTATTTTGTCCAGATCCCCATCGGAAGTATATTTGTCCCCAATATATTCTAATTTTTTTTCTGCTCTGCCCAACGCTTTGTTGATTTCCTTCTCGTCTTTGGCCGCATTAAGCTCCTTCTTAAGTTCTGAAAGCTTATCCTCAAGTTCTTTTTTCTGTTCCCCTGAAAGGCTTGGATTGCTCCTAACCTTCTCCGCCAGCCTGTCGACCTTCTTCTGATGGTCGGCTATTTTGGCTTTTGTTTTATGCTGCTCCTCAGCTCTTACTGCCATAGGATTTGGAATAAAACCGGAAAGGGCAAGAATCGCTGCCAATACAAGACATATTGTTAAATATCTTCTGTTCGGTCTGAGAGGTATTCTCTTTTTAAATTCCAATCCCTTAAGATGCTCCAGGGTATCGTTTTTTTCAAGTATCGCAAAGGCAGACTGGTTGCCTGCAAGCTCAAGGGCTGTCACTGTTCTTTCCTCCATTCCGAAGGAATCCGCTATCAGAGCAGCATAAGCATCTTTTGGGGTCATGAAGGCAGAATACATGAATGCAGCCAATACAGCCATACCTATTATCCTAAGTATTATAATATATACATTGTACATGGGAATAAACCTTGCTGCTATGGCCAGGCAAATCCCAAGGCAAAGTGCTGCCGCCGCCCCAAGAATCATACCGTTTATGATTGAGACAGCATGCACCCTGTCCCTTATGCGTCTTACTATTTTTAACAGCTCTTTATCAATATAATTCATAAATTTCACAACTCCCGCAGGCAAGTGATGAGAGACATGCAGCAATTAAGCTTTCTTTGCCCTTTTTCTCAGAGTGAAGAAGCTAAATATGCCTCTCCTTACAGGGTTTATTCTTATGGCTGACAATACCAGCAGCACCGCAGAAAACACTATGTCGAATATTACATTTCCGAGCCACGGATCAATTGATTTCGCAGTATTGCCTGACAGGAAAAGGCCCGGTAAAATGCCCATCCCTCCCCTGTAATATCCGAATTGTCCGGCAAGCAGAGAACTGAAACCCACTATTGGATTTGCATAGAATATGGGTAAAAAATCCTTATAATTCGCCTTGTATAAAATATCTACATAAAATACCCCTATGAATATAGTCCCGAAGGCAAGAAACGCCACTGTACCATATGTTAAAACCGTTGCAGCAGTTGTTCTCCTGAGACAGGCAGAATAGAATATCCCTATACACCCTACGGCCACAGCCGTCACAATATAAAAGCCAAAAAGCTGTAATATTTCTTTAATCGATATTCCCCCAAACATAAAAACCATTGAGAAAAGCGGAAGTGAAGCAATAATAAGCAATAGAGTCTGGCTGGTAGAGGCAAAAAGCTTCCCCGTAATTATGGATATAGGCCTTAACCTTGTACAAAGCACCAGATCAAGAGTCTGCTTCTCCCTCTCCCCCGATATTGCACCTGCCGTAAGTGCCGGAACGATGAACATAATAAGTATGAACTGTATTATTGCCAATCCGGTATATGCGCCTATTGAAACCTGAGGATCGATAGTTGAACTGTAAGGGTTCATAAATGCATTGTACATTATGAAAAGTGCTACAAGAGAAAGTATAAGGAGATATGCTGCAATTATTCCTGCAGCTTTCCAGCCCCTCATTCTTACCTTCAATTCCTTCAAGAGTACAGGGTTAATATTCATTGTCTGTCATCCCCCTTTGTCACCTTCATAAATACATCCTCCAGATTGCCGTTTAGCTGTGCGAAGGAAACTACAGGTATTCCACCGTTTACTAAGGCAGAGAGCACCCTGCTCATTTCCTCGTCGCCCCCGTCGAAACTGGCCTTAATGTTATTGTCATCAGAAACTAACTTTTCAATAAAAGGATACTCCTTTAGAATCAAAACCGCATCATCAAGTCTGTCCCTGACCTTAAGTTTTATAACTTTCTTACTGTAAACCCGCTGCATTATTTCATCCACACTGCCGCTGGCCACCATCCTGCCCTTATCAATAATACCTATGCCGGTACAAAGCTCGGAAAGTTCAGGCAGTATATGGGAGCTTATTATTATAGTCTTTCCCATATCCTTCAGGTTTCTCAGTATTTCTTTCATCTCGATCCTTGCCCTGGGATCCATCCCCGAAGCAGGCTCATCAAGTACAAGAAGTCTGGGATTGTGCACCAGGCTTCGTGCAAGGCACAGCCTCTGCTTCATTCCTCTTGACAGACTGTCTACATAAGTCTCTCTCTTACCGCTTAAGTCCACCAGCTCCAAAAGATCATCGGTTATTTTCTTTCTGTCCGGACCCTTTATATTATAGATCGATGCATAGAATTCAAGGTATTCGCTAACCTTTAAATCATCATATACTCCGAAGAAGTCAGGCATATAACCTATTTTCTCTTTTATCTCCTTACTGTGCTTTATTACATCCACCCCATCCAGTGAAATTTCTCCGGAAGTAGCCTTGAGCAATCCGCACATAATCTTCATTGTTGTGGTTTTCCCGGCTCCGTTGGGACCGACAAAACCAAATATTTCCCCTTCGGCTATTTCAAGGTTCAAATCGGAAACTGCCTGAAATCGCCCATATTTCTTATTTAAACCCTTTATCGAAAGCATTATTTCACACTTCCCTTCACGGCAATCTGAGGAAGCTGAACATTATCATCCTCAATTTCGATTTTGAGCTTCAGCACATTGTTGCTGTCGACATATTTCTCAATAAGGCCGGTATTTATATCAAAGCTTCTATAGTCACCGGGAACCCAAGCTTTCTTCTCGTTATCCCAGATGTATTGCTTTACACGCTGTATATCTCCAACCGTAAACTGTGTTTTGATGCTTTCAAGCTTAATACTACTGTCTATTTGGAAATGGATTTCAAAGGAACCCCTGCCAAAAAACATACTGCTGTAGTCATCAAATTTTCCTTCATTTGAACTATTCACTATAGCAGGCTTAATAAAGCCAAACGGATATTCCACATTGTTCCCATCCCTGAAGCTCAGATTCACTTTGGAGGTTATCAGGCTCTTTTCATACTTTTTTGTGTTCCTCCCATTAATTAGCAGGTCCTTTGATATCGGCGTGCTGCTCCAGGCTATCAGCCTTGCTTCGAACCCCTCATAAGCTTCATTCATAAGACTATACTCAAGCACCTGCCGTTTTTGATTGTTCCGCCTCAATTTTGCCATCTCTTCTGCAGTGAGCTTATTGTTTTGGTTAGGTGCCCGGGGGCCGGTATATGGATCTTTATATATTGCATTGATAAGTTCATATCTTTGTCCGAAGTAGCTGCTGGGCTTAATGTCTATTTGCTTCGTCTCCCCATTTTTTATAGGACCTGCATCTGCGTATTGGTTAGGAGTTATTATATAGCATTCATCAAGATCGAAGCCTGAGGTGTTCTTAATAGTTCCGGCAAGAGAGCCCTTTGAGTAATTAAGGCTGCTCTCTAATTTTCCTGTTAAAAAGTCATCGGTTTCCACAGCCAATGTCTTCATGCTCCAAACACCGCTTTTATAGAATTCCAAAATTGTCTTGGGAGAAACTATTACTTTGGATTCTATTCTTTTTGGTGTATTTTCATCAGCCATTGATCCCATATAATAGCCTTCGTTTATTCTGAGGGGACTGATATCAAAATCACCTGCCGCTTCTATCCTGATGCTGTCCTTATTGGGAGTAAACACCCCGGCATAAGTTTTGGAGGCAATAACCCCGCTATTGTCAATATCAATCACGGATATAACATTTATAACAGGCTCGGTCAGCCTTGTTCCGGCTCCGGAAACGTAAACGGCTCCGGAAAAGATTATTGAAAGTGCAGGTACGGTAAGCCACATCAGTTCCCTTTTATCCAAGCGCTTCAGCACGATATAGCTTATTGGAGCAGTCAGCAATATATATGCGGCATATATGAATATAATATAAGGAGTCTTTGGCATAGGAAGCTCAGGTATATTCCTCAATGCATTATCAATTGCATATAAATTCTCACGATACATCATTCCCTTCTGATACATATCGGGATAATAGGCGGGCATAAGGGATGCAATAATTTTGTCAGCAAAAGCGCTGTTACCTATCCATGTGGAAAGGGGTTCCATTCCAAAATCAAAGGAGGCTACTCCGATTACGCCCTTGCCCTTCTCATTTTTTTGCAATAGTATAAAATCCCCTTCTTTAATTATCGGGAGGCTGTTTTTTATACTTATATCCAATACACCGATATTGAAAGTTTCAATGCTTTGAACCATTTCGTGCAGACTGGAGGTTTTGATAATTCTTACCTCTCCTATCTCTCCCGTAATGAAGTCGTCCTTGAAAACTGCCAGGGTTTTATTTTGGGAAGGCCCTGTCCCTATAATCAATACCCCGCCGTTAATAACCCATTTTTTCAAAGTCTCATACTGCAGCCTGCCAAGTTTTGATGTGTCAAAATTATTTATAACTATGACGTTAAAAGTCTTTAGCACATCAATATCTTCCGGAAAACTGTTTTCGTCCAGCCTTACATTTTGTGTGCCGAAATTGCCCGAATTCGCAATAGTAACTCTATTTATGTATTTTACACTATCAAAATCATCGCTTAATATGCCTATGACGTACGTCTCCATATTGGAGCCGGGGTCTACCCTGAAGGTTTTTGTGCTAATAATATTCTTGCCTTCCGCAATATTAACTTTAAGCTTGGTGTTGAAAATATTCATAGGCACATTCATTATGAATTTTTTGGTTGAATCCCTGGGAAGGCTTACATTCATTGCATATATTACAATGCTGTCGGATTGATTGGGTATTTCTATCTGCAGCTCCCCGTTTATATCCCTTAGCTTGTTTTCAATCTCAAAATGAACCGGTGTTGAACATCCGATCTTATAAAACTTATCAAAGCCTACCCTAATATCTATTTTTATATCATCTGCAGCCTGTGCTTCAAATTTTTCTATCCCTATAATTATCACAATCACTATGATGAAGACTGCTGCAATTCCTAGTGCTTTTTTCAATTCTTAAACCCCCAAATCAAGCCGGGTTTTCCCACGGTCTTATTTATTCTTATGTTAATATTTCAGACGTTATATATATTATAAAAGTTTCAAAAGGAGAAGAATGCGAAGCATTCTTCAGATACGAGACACGAGATGCGAGATACGAGAAAGCCTGGGTATTCCTTGAGGGTCAAAGATTCTTCACTGCGTTCAGGATGACATACTACCTCAACAATCTGAGCATTTTGTACAAGTGTGGCCTGATATACTATACAATTCCCCGTGGAGTATAAGCACACATGGGCAAAGCCCTTGTATATCAGCGATCACTTAGATAAAGCGCAAATACCGGCGTGGGGAAGATATCTCTGAGGTCACCTTTCACTGACCTCGGAACGGGAATACCTCCAGGCAAAATAACCAGAAGGGCCCGCAGAGGTGGGACCCTCGCCAGTGATTTTGCTGGCTTTGAATGGTGAGGAGGACATACTTCCCCTACAGCCGGAGTAATTCACAAACTGTGTCGCATCTTTCTTCAAATACGACAGGCTGGTGAAAAGCAAAAAGAACCGTCCCTATTGCTTTATTGCTTGAAAAGAACCGTCCCTATTGCTTGTATTTGAAGCTTATCTTCGTATTCTGAAATCTTCGGTATGTTTTCAATCTATTGTATACCTCCTGCCTGGAAAAGAAAAACAATGAAAATGCCTCCCATAAAAATACCCAGCCTCCGATAGAAAGCCCTTCTTTTAAGATAGTTTTAATAAAATGAAGCTTTATCTGTGAGCCGGAGAAATAACCTACTGATAAAAAAGCAACTGCCATCATAATATATAAAGCTATCTTTTCTCTAATGAGTGTCAACTCTTTTTTAATAAAATGCAAAGTAAAATCATAATTATTCTTTATCCCTACTATTGACAAATCCTCTTTTTCTTTACTGTACTGATCCTCGGGCATATAAAATTGCAGTTCAAGAGGATACTTCAAAGGTATATCGGAAGAGCACAGCTCCATAAAATTTACCATGTCAGGGTCAAGATCCCTTCTCTTGATAGGAGATGGGTCCCAGCCATTAAAAATCTCATTATAATCATCCAATGAAATTTCTATTATATATGCATTGGTTTCAGGATTCATTTTATAAATCTGCTTTAAATAGTTTTTCTTTTTCCTAAACATATGAGCCTCCGTTTATCGTCCAAATGCCTATAATTTATTAATCCAACAGGTTTTTCCCGCCTGAATATCAATGAGTGCTGCATTAATCCGGTGCTTTATGTGCGTTGCCGGGGCTATTCAGTACAAGGCATAAATTTCATATATAGTGTACCCTTTTTGCTATTGCTTGTAAACACTAAGCTGTGTCAATTATTTCCATATCCGGTGGGTGTTTGTAAGAGTTGCACGACAAAAAGCAGACGCTGAAGCGTATTCCATTCGTACTTTGTGTGCATTGTGCAGTGGACGTTTGCAAAACATATGTCAAGTGACCTTCATTCTGGTAAAATAGGAATAGAAACGGAGGAGTTATTGATGGATGCCGATAGAATGAAAAACCTTATGATTGAGCTTTGCAGCATACCAAGCATATCCGGAACAGACGGAGAAATTGCAATGGCAAAAAAGCTTTATAAAGTGATTACCGAAATGAAATATTTCAAAGACAACCCGCTAAATGCAGGAGTAAACCCTATCAAAAATGACCCTTTAGGGAGAAGCTATATCTATGCCTTGATGGAGGGGAAACCGAAAAACACAAAAACAGTAATACTGTTAAGCCACTTTGATGTTGTAGACGCAGAAAGCTATGGAACTTATAAAGACTTGGCGTTTAAACCCCTTGAGTACACTGCACTTATTGAAAAAGATAAAAGTATACGTCTTCCGGAAGAAGCCGAGGAAGATCTTGCCTCCGGGGATTATATTTTTGGCAGGGGAACAATGGATATGAAGTTCGGAATATCACTTGATGTCGAAATACTATGCCAAGTTGAAAACAAATTGGATGATTTCCCGGGAAATATTCTACTGCTGTCGGTTCCTGACGAAGAAAACAATTCTTCAGGAATGCTGGCTGCCATTGAAACGCTGACAAGTTTTAAAAAAGAAAAGGGTCTGGAATATGTATGCTGCATTGTATCAGAACCGCATTTCCCCAAATATCCCGGAGATAAAAGCAAATACATATATACCGGAACTATCGGAAAACTGCTTCCCGTTTTCTTCTGTGTCGGTAAAGAAACCCATGCAGGAGACCCTTTTTCAGGTCTAAACCCAAATCTCCTCACAGCAAAAATTATAGAAAAAATCGAACAGAACCCCGAACTATCGGATTCAGCCGGAAATTTCAGGGTACCGGCACCGGTATGCCTTAAACAGTCTGATATAAAAAGCTCTTATTCTGTCTCGACTCCGGCAGCATCCTATGCCTATTTCAATTTTATGACCGTAATTTCTTCGCCGGATGAGATCCTAACAAAGCTCAAGCAGATCTCGAAGGAAGCGTTTGCAGAAGTACTGTATAGTATAGAAAGAAATGCTGACCGTCTGCAGACCCTTACAGGCAGCAAACCAAAGCTTCCGGTAATAAAACCTATGGTAATAACCTTTCAGGAACTTTATGAAATGTGCCTTGAAGCAGGTGGGGAGAAATTTACCAAACACATGGAATCTTTTATGAAAAAATCCTATAATGGCGACTTAAGGGATATATCCATCAATATTGTAAAAGAGGTGCATAAGTTCTGCCTTTATAGGTATCCCATGATAGTTCTGTTCTTTGCGCCCCCATATTACCCTCATTCGGAATCATGGAATGGTAATAGCAAAGTCGAAATAATTGCAAGAAGTATTATAGAGAAGGCGAAAACAGAATACGGAGAGGACATTTTTCGAGAGCCCTTTTTCCCAGGCTTGTCTGATATGAGCTATCTGGGCCTGCCCAGCAAAATTAATACTGAAAGATTAAAAGCAAATTTCCCTTTATGGGGCAGCAAATACTCAATACCATTAGATGTAATTGCAGCCTTGAATATACCGTTTATGAATATCGGACCCTTAGGTAAGGATGCGCATAAACACACTGAAAGGCTTTGTATTTCCTACTCCTTCGGCACAGCTGCAAAACTTGTGTTTGAAGCAGTGTTATCAGCACTGGATATAGATACGAAATTCTTTGGATTGTAAAAATATCAGACTATTGCCTTTATAAACCTATTGTCATTATCACAGGACAAATCTATCATATCCTTGCCAAATCTTACTATAGGCTGATAGACCCTATTCGGATTAATGAATACAACCTCGCATATTTCTCCGGTATTAAGTTCCACATAATCATTTATGTAAGAATTGGCAATGTTCTTTAAAAATACCGAGAGCACCCTTGTATCCAGTTTTCCGAAGGACTGCATTTCAAAATTCCTAATTACTTCGAAGGGACACATCCTGTTCCTGTATGTTCTATCGGAAGTCATTGCATCATATATATCCGCTATTGCTATTATTTTAGGAAACAGAGGTATTTCTTCATCATATGCCCCCACAGGATATCCGGAGCCATCTATTTTCTCGTGGTGCATTAATACCGAATACTTAATATTTATTGTGGCATCCTTAACATTATCCATCATCATGTAGCCTAGGACAGTATGCTTTTTTATCTCATTAAACTCTTCATTTGTAAGTTTGCCGGGTTTTTGAAGGAGTCCTTTTGGTACCTTAGTCTTCCCTATGTCATGAAGCAGCCCGGAAATTGCTATTTCATCGGTTTCTTCACTGCTAAGCCCCAGCCATTTTGCAATTATAATCGATATAAGCGACACATTAAGCGAATGGGTATATGTATAGTCATCCATAGGTCTGGTAAGATGCAGATAATTTATAACATCACTGACAGTATTGAATTCTTTTATTATATGCCTGCTTATCTGACAGACAGACCGTACATCAACTACAGAACCCTTCCCAATCTCCTTAATAATATGCGTTACTTCATTAGCCTTAGCCGTATATATTTTTTTGAAAGCTCTTACTTTCTCTGATTTATAAACACTCTGAATATCTTCCTCGTCGGCATATAAACCATAATCCTCAGCAAGCCTTATTTTTATCTTGTCCAGATTATTTGTATGGATTTTTTCAATCTGCCATTGGTCCAGAATGGTGTCTTTGCTAAGAACCAATACTCCTTGATAATTATAAATGTCTTCGTATATCATCATACCGGGTTTTAATATACTTGCGGGAATATTTATTACTTTCATATATTCTCATGTCCTCCAAATGATAAAGATTTTATATCATAAATTCGCAAGAATTTATGATATAAAAAATCAAACCCGAGCATATTATACCATAAGTTTCCGACAAAATATACTAAATATGTGCATGTTTGTTATAATGGTTTGTTATAATAGCTACATTAGCCTCAATAAGGTATAATAATAACAGATATAATACTCAGGGTGCAAAACCGCGAAAATAGGTGATGTTATGGCTTCCGGCTATAGAATGCTAAAGAATTATGCCGATACATATTTTATCGAAAAAAAATCCAGGTTCATTTCATATGCCAAGCCTATCTATTCAGAGAATGAGGCTCTGCAGTTTTTGGGTACTATCAGGAAAAAGCACTATGATGCAACACACAACTGCTATGCTTTTATAATTGGAGAATCAATGAATATTCAGCGTTCCAGTGATGACGGAGAACCCTCGGGGACTGCAGGAATCCCCATTCTTGAAGTCTTAAAAAAAGAAGGTATTACCAATTCTATAATAGTTATAACCAGGTATTTTGGAGGTATTATGCTTGGAGCCGGCGGGCTTATCAGGGCATATACCGAAGGAGCAGTCAAAGGCATTGAAGCTGCCGGCACTGTAATGGTAAAACCTTTTGCAGTATATCAATTGAAAATGGATTACGGATTTTTGAGTAAGCTGCAGCATGAAATATCCAAAAAGGGCTATATAATTGCAAATACTGAATATCTCGAAAATATTACAATGCAGGTCCTTACATCTCTGGAACTTAAGGATGCACTAATAGACGATATTGCCCAGTGGACAAACGGAAGCATTTATGCAGAATTTCTCGGGGAACAAATGCTCAAAGTTGATGAAATAAGCGGTGCGATAATGAAATAACCAAGCGATTTTCGCTTGGTTATTTCTATACTTTTCAATCGTAATAATAATAATCATATGCCGAATATTCCCCGGGGGAATAGCTATAGTAATGCCTTCTTCTGTATCTGCGCCTTCTTCTGAAAAGCTCATTCAGCAGAAGCAGCCTTAAAAGATCCCTGGAAAGTCTTCCAGCGGGATATTGCCTGTTTTCTTCATCCCCTGCTATTTCAGGCATTTCTTTTATCATTCTGCCATATGCATTCTCAACCATCATTTTTATCATTTCCCTATCCGGCCGGCGGTCGTGAATTTCTGCATGCTTCTCTTCTACTTTATCAATTTCTATTTTTATATAGAACATCATTTTTTTGCAGCTTTCCGGATACATTTTTATAAACTGTCGGTCATCTTCTTCATCCTCAAAGTAATTATCCGTTTCCGCCTCCTCATCCATAAGCATTCCGGGTTTTATACACATAGGCTCCGGCTGGTGCATCATATTCATACCGCACATCATCGGACATTTAAATTTTCTAACCATTTGATTACCCCCCAACTTCTTCATCATATTATCAGTAATATGAAGTAAGAACCGGAAAGTGCAAGTCTTACTGCAATGTATATCCGTGTTATTCCCGAAATTCAATGAGCGCTTGCTGCAAACAATGGGATTTATAAGCTGATTTGTGATTGCCGTGATTAATAAATCAGAACTTTCTTTATCCTTCCGGCTATGCCCTTCATCTTATTAAGAGGTACTGAACAAATAGCAAATCTTATTCCTTTTGAAATAGGCACTGCAAATATGTTGTCTTTTTTCATCAGTTCACAGCTTTCTTCAGGTTGAATGACAGGTATTGTAATAAAAAAACCTGATTTGTAGGGACATGTATCAAGCTTGACACTTTTTGCTTCCTCAAGGAATGTTTCCGCTCTTTTTTCCAGCAGCTGCCTAAGCTCCTCCCGCTCTTCATCCACCTTACTAAGCAGCTCCTTATCATTCATAACCTCAGAGAGCAGCTTCATACCGCATCTTGTTCCGTTGGACCAGGTTCCCCTGTTGGAGGCTTCAAGCACATCGGAAAATTCCTGCGCTATGGCCTTGTTAGAGCTTACACATATTGCAGCTCCTGTGCGAAGCCCATACATGGTAAGGCTCTTTGATATGCTGAAGGCTACTATGATAATCAAATTGGAGGGCATTCCCGAGAAAAGCTTCATGAATTTCCTTGTGTCTGAGGTCTTTCCTGCATAGTCAATATACGCTATGTCGCAGAGTAACGTTATTCGCTTGCTTTTGTCAGCCGCAGCTCTTTTCAGGAACAAAATGACCTGTTCCCACTCATCATCGCTTAAAGCGTAGCCTGTGGGATTTTGTGCAGGTGAATTAAGTAAAACTACCAGACTGCCCTGTCTGTCAAGAAGCTCGCTTACTTTCATTTCAAAGGAATTCAGGTTAAATTTCTTTTCGTTGTCAAAAAGAGAAAAAAAGTTTATCTTCCTCAGATTTTCTTCTGCAAGAGTCTTATATGGTCCCCAGAACCAATCGGAAGTCAGTATTGCATCCCCTATATCCGAATAGTTCCAGATTGTATGTCTTAAGGCTCCCGTCCCTCCCGGAGTTGCAACAGCTTTTATATATCCTTCAGGCCTGTACTCCTTAAATGTGGCTTGGATTGCCGACTCCAGATAGTCAGTTGTACCTGATATGGGAGCATATGCAGCAAATTCCGAATCCGGAAAATTTCTTAAGGTCCTGAGCACTGTAGGTAATACTGCCAGCTTTTCATCCTCATCCAGTATCGAGCCTACTGTTGCATTCACTACCTTCTCCTTGCCAAGCTGCAGTGCAGCGCTGCCTGCTTCCCTGTTTAGCGCAAATATTTTATCTTCTGCTCTCACAGTATTGACATGTCTGGCGACCATTGAAACAATACTATCCATATTTCCCCCTCCATCTGAATACTTTTTTGATAAGATGCCATTCAGGCAATTCATACTTTTCAACTATATATTTTCATTAATTTAATATTCATATTATACATAATATAAATATTAAATGAAAGGCATATTTCTAATACTCCTCAGGCTCCCATACCTTCTCCTCACCGAAAATTCGGGTTCTGTTCCTGCCGGAATTCTTAGCCTCATACAATGCCTTGTCTGCAGACTGAATAAGCTTGTCTATATTGTTTCCATGCAGAGGATAGCAGGATATCCCGAGGCTGCAGGTTATATTGGGCGGATCCTCGCTGCTTATTGCAATTAAGGACATATTTTCCACTTTTTTTCTAAGTTTCTCCGCAACCCTATATGCCGAGCGAATATCAGTGCGGGACAGCACTACCACAAATTCCTCCCCTCCATATCTTGCTACAACATCACCCTCCCGGACATTATACTTCAAGGTGTCAGCAAAATGCATCAGTACATAATCTCCTGCATCATGCCCGTAAGTGTCATTAAACTTCTTAAAAAAATCAATATCAATCATTATTACGCAGAGATGCAGGCTGCCATCCTTTGAAATAATGATTTGCTGTTCAAGATACTTTTCAAGATACCTTCTATTGTATACCTTTGTCAAAGTATCTACTGAAGCTAGACTGTTCAGGCTGTCCACCAATCTGAGATTGCTGATTACCGGAGTTATAGTGTCAATATATATTTTTATCATGGATACCAAATCACTGGTAAAAAAATTCTTCCTGTCGCTATGTATCTGTATCACGCCTGATACTATACCCCCTAATATTATAGGCAGACAAATATAACTTTCTGCTTCACTAGAGAAATCATTACATGCAATATCGCTATTAGTATTGTTATATGTGAATTCCTTGCCTCCCTTTACAGCCAAACAGTTTTCTTCGCTGACATATATATCTTTTATGGCACTGATCTTATCATTATAAAGTGATTTATACACCGTCAGATTATTACTGTCATAATTCTTCCGCATAACAACTACCTGTGTTATATTATTCTTTTTTTTCAGCAACTCGAACAACATATCATATACCTCATCTTCACTGGAGGCTTGTCTCACCATATCGGAAAATTTCTTCATAATGCCTAGTCTGCTTGAGACTTGCTTTTCTTTTAATAAAAGCCATTGTGTTTTTAAATACAACCAGGCTATAATTGAAAATACTGAGATGAGCAATACAACTACAATGACAGTAAAGCTTCCGATTTGCTTAAGGGTGGCTTCTGCCATACGGTCATAATATATTATACCCTGGGTTCCAATAGTATTGCCTTCGATATCCTTTATCGGCCTAAATGCACCAAAGTACTTATTGTTGTCATTCATCCGGCTGTTGTAAATCTCAATCCCCTTAATAAAGGGTACACCCTTTCCCAGAACTTCTTCACTTATATCTTCAGGCAAACCAGTTCCTGTATTAAACTTATACAGCCCTGATTCAAGGCTGCTGGCAATTATGCGATCCTTTGCAGTAATTACACTGTACATTCCCGTATCGTACATTATTTTTCCGATAATATTACTGTCCCCATTAAGATTCATAGCCGTAACAATACCGCCTATAGTATCGCCCTCATTCTCGAGCACGGGTACTATCACATACTGTATTAAGGTAAACTGATCTCCGCTGCCATCAATGCGTATCAGCTCTGTGCCTGAGATTACTTCTTTGGTTGACAATGCCTTTTCTATGATGGCCTGTATTTTCATTTTATTTCCGGATACCAAAAGCAGTTCTTTTTTCTTTCCAGCGGAGGATATTATACTTCCGTCTTTTCCAACAATATACCATTCGTTGACATAATATCTTTGCTTTTCCCATTCTATAAGCAAATCCCTCAGGGCGGCCGCATCCTTTTTAAGCAAAAGCTCCTTTATTGCCGGTTCAACAGAAGCTTGGATCATACCCATTTTCATCTGGTTCATAAATACATCATAAGTGCTTTCAGCAAACTGCAGATTGTTATTCATAGATTCAAAAACATTTGCATGTATTCTGCTTGAAAAATTACTATATATAGAAAAACCTAAGGCCATGCTTATTACAAATAATATAAACCACAGAAGAACCGCTTTTTTCATATAGCCTTTCTTATCTTCCATCTGTATATCCTCCTATAAAATGCATAAAAAGAGCTTTAATATTTCAAATTATATCTGTAAATTATGCTTCGTAGTATTATTTATGTGTAAAAAACAGAGTTGAAGGCATAGAGCAATCAGCGTCTTAAACTGTGCTTTTATATTAATACACTACTGCGCCTTCTGAATATTTGTTTCCTGCGTTCCAAAGAAGATACTCCTTGACTCCATTCTCTTCAAGGGCCCTTATTTGATCTTCCACCTGCTTGTCTGAATATTTTATATATCCTTTTACCCAAGGTGCCGTAAAGTCCTGTATCCATGATCTTATTACCGCAGGTGTTTCAATATTCTTATTTCGGGCAACCGAATCTTTAGCAGAGTGAAAAACAGTCTCATATGGGTAAGCATCAGGTACTGGGAGCCCGTAAGTGTTGTTGGCATAGTGGCTTGGATACATCATAGGGCATATGTAGTCAACCACATTGCTGATTGCTTCCCAATACTGCCCCAGTGACATATCATCGGATACTGAGCCTACAAGTCCATATACATCGGCAGATATATATACATTCAGCGGAGACAGCTGCTCTCTGGCATACATCAAATAATTCTGTATGGCCTGGGGCTTTGATTCTCCCGTATTGCTCCTATAGTCCAATGATTTATCCAGTTTTCCCCCGTTTGATGCAGGGAACCTCACATAATCAAATTGTATCTCATTAAAGCCGGCTTCTGCTGCTTCCTTTGATACTTCCACATTATACTCCCAAAGCGTCCTGTCATATGCAGATGCCCAAATCAAACCATCACTGTTTGTAAAAGGTTTTCCGCTGTCTTTATAAATTATAGCCCTGTCGGTATGATGCTTGGTATAGACCGGATCTTTAAAAGATACTATCCTTGCAACCGCGTATATGTTATTCTCCTTTAGTTTTTTCATCAATGAAGCTATGTCCTTTACAGTGGCATATTTGTTAGCATCGGGACTATATTTTTCCGCAGCCTTGGTCGGAAAAAGCATATGCCCCTTATCATCCTTTACATCAATAACAAAAGTATTGATTTTAGTCCTTTTTGACATTTCTATAAGCCTGTCCAGCCTATCATTGGAAGCAGAATATTTTGTAAGATATATTCCTCTGGCTTCCACCCTCGGATTGCCCGGATATACAAAAGTTTTTTTCTGTGGTGAGAAATCAAGCTTCCTCAGAGTTTCATCCAAAAGCTCAGTTCTGTCTTTAACGGTATACTCGGCGGCTATCCAACCTTCAACACTCCCTTTTATATTGTCATAGCCCACCTTATACCATAGCTTTTCTGCCTCGTCTTTTTTCTCCTCGACTACATTAACAGCAGTGCCTTTTATAAGGTTGTCCAGCACCTTGGCAGAAGTATCGGCTTCCTCCCTGACTTTGAGCTTGCTTGCGCTAATATATACTGTATTTTCATTTCCACCCTGTTTGTCCTGCTCTTCTTCTGCAGGCTCAGGGGTTTCAGGGGCTTCGGAAACAGGCGTCTCTTGGGATTCGTCGCTGGGAACGGGTATAGGATTGGTGGTTATTGCCGGGGTTGTTTGATTATATATGCAGCCGGCAGCGAAGGTTAATACAAATAAAAACATTATAATTACTGCAAATAGTCTCTTCCCTTTCATAGGCACCTCACAATAATAGTACTTTGTATATAGATTATATCATGAAATATGACGGATTTTGCCGAATCTTTGTTGTATTCTCACATGTAAATTATTACAGTTTGTCGAAATAACGGGACATGTGGGTAAAGATTGGGGCTGTGACGCAAAAGGAGAAAAATGCGACACAGTTTGTGAATAACTCCGGCTGTAGTGGAAGTATGTCCTCCTCACCTTTCAAAGCCAGCAAAATCACTGGCGAGGGTCCCATCTCTGCGGGTCCGTCTGGTTATTTTGCCTGGCGGTATTCCCGTTCCGGGGTCAGTGAAAGGTTTCGTCAGAGATATCTTCCCCACGCCGGTATTTGCGTTCCATATAGGTGCCCTGATATACTATGCAATTCTCCCCAAGGGAATCAACAAACTTGAGGGCTGTTGCGTCGCATCATTCTCCAAATACGCAATAGTGTGAAAAAGCAGAAAGAACTGTCCCTATTGCTTTATGAAAAAAAGTGCCGCAACTGCTTTTCAGGCAGTTTGCGACACTCCTTCAGTCTTTATTTTCCATTATCTTTACGTGATATTTACCCACTTCCATCATAAACCTGTCCTTAAGCTCCTCGCTATTTTCTACGAAGGATAGCGGAACCTTTTTTGCCCTGCTAAAGTTGATATCCAAATTAATATCTTCTTTATCTAAAGACATTTTTATGACCTCGTCAAAAGGAAGCTTAGGTTTTACACCCTTTACGGTATAGCCCTTGCTGTACCTCTGTTTAACAAAAGCATAGATAAGATAGCTGCCTTCTTCAACACAATGCATCGCGCAAAGGGCTACATCCTCAAACCTAACAGTTGTCCTAGTAAAAGGCCTTACCACAACAAGCTTATTTTCATCAATTTTAATCTTCAACACCAGACCGCTGTATGCAAGAGGCGTGAACGCCAAAAGCAATGCAATAAAAAAATAAGTAAAAAAACCTTTCGGTATAAATAAATATATAGTTAAAACTAATGCAATAATAACTGATAACACAATCAAAGGCCCCTTTATAGCTGACCAGCGTCCCCTGTATTCAGTCACAGACTTCTCCTCCTTAGCAATTCGTCGGATATTTATATTCTATTATAAATAATCTAATCTGCTTAAGCAAGAAAAAAGGAGGAATAATGTCTTATTTGTCTGCCTTAATGCTTTTTTTCGCTCTTTTTCTTTACCACTTTCAGCCTGAAAAAATCTTCCCTTTCACGCTCTTCCAACACTTCCATAATTTTGACCACTATTTCCTCATATTTAGGTATCTGTATATTCTGCAGAGCATTAGCCCTTTTCTGCGTCTTTTTCACTTCCATAGCCAGCTTGTATACCGAATCTTCAATTTCGGAAAGCTCATAAAGCAGCAGCTTAACTTCATGAAATTTCTGCACAGCCACATCAAGGGCCGTATTGGTATTATAAAAGCTGTAGTAGTGAGAAAGCTTTTCTTCAATGTGTTTTATTTCGGGTATTTCAACCCCCATAATACTTCTGCTGATTACCTCGAATCCCGACGCCTCAGATATTGACTGCGAAATCTGGTCCACATTGCTGATACCCATTGTTATGTTTGCAGTCTGCAGGGCTTCATAGGCATCATGGAACACTACGGCTACCTTTTCCTGAATTCCTTCGGACCGTTCAATAAGGCCCATCATAGTCATAATAAGCACGTTTCTTTTTTTATCCAACAGCTCAAAGCCTTTTTTTGAAAGCTCAAGGGAGTTTCTGGCAGCCATAAGACTTGTTTTAGTATAAGTTATATCCATTATGTCACTCCCTCCTATAGTAATACTTCTCAAGCAGTTCCGGCTTGATCCTGTCAAGCTCTGCCCCCGGAAGTACCGTCAAAAGTTCCCACATAATATCTAATGTATCTTGCATGCTCCTGCTTTCGTCAAAGCTTTGATTAAGAAGCTTTTGCTCAAACTGCCTTCCAAACTCCATGTATTTTTTGTCTATTTCAGAAATGTCATCCTCGCCGATTACCTGCGCCAGCGATCTTACGTCCTGAACGTGGGAATATGCGGAAAATACTTGGTTTGCAACATCGGGATGGTCTTCCCTGGTATAACCCTCCCCTATACTTTCTTTTTGCAGCCTGGATAAGGATGGTAGCACATTTACAGGCGGATAAATACTTTTCCGGTGGAGATCTCTGGAAAGTATAATCTGCCCTTCGGTTATAAACCCGGTAAGGTCAGGTATAGGGTGGGTTATGTCATCATTCGGCATTGTGAGAATAGGTATCTGGGTTATGCTTCCTTTAGAGTCCTTCAGTGTTCCCGCACGTTCATAAAGGCTTGCCAGGTCGGAATATAAATATCCCGGGTATCCTTTTCTGGAAGGTACCTCCTCCCGGGACGCGGAAAGCTCCCTCAAAGCCTCGCTGTAACTGGTCATATTGGTCATTATTACAAGTATATGCATATTGTGTTCAAATGCCAAATATTCCGCTGCAGTCAGCGCGCATCGGGGCGTAGTAATCCTCTCCACAATAGGGTCGTCTGCTAAGTTTATATACATTACCACCCTATTCGTAACTCCCGACAGCTCAAAGCGCCTTCTAAAAAAATCAGCCTCGTCGTGCTTTATACCCATTGCGGCAAATACAACCGCGAAACTGCCTTCATCGCCTCCTGAAATTCTCGATTGCTTAATAATCTGTGCCGCAAGTTCGTTATGGGGCAGTCCGTCTCCTGAAAAAAGCGGAAGCTTCTGACCCCTTACAAGGGTAATAAGGCCATCTATCGAGGAAATACCTGTTTCTATATAGTTTCTTGGGTACTTTCTTCCGACAGGGTTAATCGGACGTCCGTTTATGTCATTCTTCCTGTCTGAATAGAAACCTGCTCCATCTATTGGTTCTCCGATACCGTTGAAGATCCTCCCTAATATATCCTTTGACAGGGATATCTCCATCGGTTTTCCGGTAAAAGCAACGCTGGCATTATTAAGTGAAATGCCGGAGGTGCCTTCAAAAACCAGTATTATAACTTTATTACCGTCTATTTGGACTACCCTTCCTTTCTTATGCCCTCCCCCCTGCACTTCTATTTCCACTACTTCGCCAAATACAGCCTCTTCGACCCCTTCAAGTATTATAAGGGGCCCTTCCGCCTTTTGCAGCTTTAAATACCTTAGCGTCATTGTCCCTTCACCTCTTTGCCGTACATGCTTTCTAAACCGTCATAGAAGTTGTCGATCTCTTTTATCAATTCATCAAACATTTCAGGCTTATCTTCCGGAATATTATATTTCATAGTTGTAATTTTATAAAATAGTTCATCGTTCTTAACCTTTGAAATCGGGGCACCTATTTTAACGCATTTATATGCCCTATCATACACCCTGTCTATCACTCCAAGCATTTTATGCTGTTTTTTCAGTGACACATGGGCATCATTCTTATGGTAAGCATTTTGCTGAAGATAGCCTACTTTAATAACCCTGGCTATTTCAAGTATTAACCGCTGGTCATCGGGAAGTATATCCTCCCCCACCAACTTGACAATTTCTATCAGCTTATCTTCCTCCTGAAGCAGCCTTAAGAGCTTTGCCCTAAGACTTAGCATATCGGGCGCTGCATTTTCTTCATACCAAGGGCTTAGATCGGCTATATACCCGCTGTAGGATCGCAGCCAATTAATTGCGGGGTAATGTCTTTCATGGGCCAATGATTTGTCCAGGGCAAGGAATGTACTGACCACCCTTTTGGTATTCTGGGTGACAGGCTCCGAAAAATCTCCCCCTGCAGGTGATACCGCCCCTATTATTGTTATGGACCCGTCTCTCCCGCCCAGGGTCTCCACATCTCCGGCTCTTTCATAAAACTGGGCAAGTCTTGAAGGAAGGTAGGCCGGATATCCTTCTTCCGCAGGCATTTCTTCAAGTCTCCCGGATATCTCCCTTAATGCTTCGGCCCATCTGGAGGTAGAGTCGGCCATTATCGCTATGTTATAGCCCATGTCCCTGAAATACTCGGCTATAGTTATTCCTGTGTATATTGACGCTTCCCTTGCTGCAACGGGCATATTGGATGTATTGGCTATAAGCACCGTCCTTTCCATAATGGATTTCCCGCTTCGGGGGTCGCTTATACCGGGAAAATCCTCAAGCACCTCTGTCATTTCATTTCCTCTTTCTCCAACACCAATGTAGATTATTATATCTGCATCGCTCCATTTGGCAAGCTGGTGCTGAGTTATGGTTTTTCCTGTGCCGAATCCTCCCGGAATAGCCGCTGTACCGCCTTTTGCCAAAGGAAAAAATGAGTCTATTACCCTTTGCCCTGTAATAAGGGGTTTTCCTATGGAATTTCTTCGGCTGACGGGGCGGGCATTTCTTACAGGCCACAGCTGATACATTTTCAATTCATAAAACCCCTGTCCGCTTTCCAGCTTGACCAGCACATGTTCAATATTATAGCTTCCATTCTTTTCTGCAAAAACTACCTTCCCTTCTGCATCCGGAGGAACCATCAATCTATGTTCCACAATTGCTGTCTCCTGGACTTTCGCATATATGCTCCCTGCCGAAAGCACATCCCCGACCCTTACAAGCACTTCCGCATCCCAAATTTTCTCCTCATCAATAGAGACCATTCCGACTCCCTCAGGGATAAACGCTTTGCTTTCTTCATACATTTTTTGCAGTGGGCGCTGGATTCCGTCAAATATATTTTTTATTATTCCGGGCCCTAACTTTACCGATAAAGGTCTCCCCGTAGGTACTATCCTCTCCCCTCGTGCAAGCCCTGCAGTCTCTTCATATACCTGTACGGTCGCGGTCTCCCTTTCAACAGAAATCACCTCTCCTATAAGCTGCTTGTTCCCCACCAGCACCATTTCCCTCATCTTAAGGTTTTCAGCGCCGCTAACTCGCACTACGGGGCCATTTATGTATGTAATTTTTCCGCTTTTTTCATCCATTACCCTACACCTCGTCAAATCTGCGGGATATACTGTTTCCTATCAGCTCACGCTTTTCTTCAATCAAGGATTTTAATGTGTAGTCGATTTGAATTTCATGCTTGCTATCCTCTGCATAAAATCCCCCAATAATATTTTGTTCCGCTTCCTTCATCTGACACCTGCCGTTAAGTTTTCCGGAGGCTATATCCTGTCTGATGAACCCGCTTAGCTCTTCTAGATCCCTTTTTGTAAAATATAGCTCTATTAAATTGGCATTTTCAAAAACCTCAGCTGTCTTGCGAAGACTTTTTGAAAGATATTCCCTATAACCCTCTTCCGACACATAGTCCTCGGCCTCCCGCACTATCAGCCCTATTATTTGGTCGATAAACTGCTGTTTCTTAATTAGCAGCTGATGATAACCCTTTACCCGTACTTTTTCAACAAGCTGCTTTTTCTCTTTTTCTGCCTTTTTCTCCGCCTCTTCTGCGATACGGTTTTTCTCGTCCCCTACTTCCCGTATAAGCCTGCTTTTTTCCCGCTCAAAATTTCTTATTATCTGATTTTTCTTTTCGGAAGCAGATTCTTTTATATCTCTGAATATTATGCTTCTAAAAAGTTCTATTTTATCTTTAACCGAAACTGTCAAAGCTTGTCACCTCAAATTTTCAAACCTATAGACTCTTTAATATAGTTAGTTATATAATCACTTCTGCGTCTCTCCCCATGCCTGTCGGGCACAATTGTAACAATTGGCCCGGTCATATCCAGCCTTAATGTCTTGATCTCTTCCGGAATTTTTTCCGCCAATAGTTCAGTAACCAGCAGCACCCCAATATCCTTACTGCTGCACGCTTCATGCAAGGCGGCAAGTATCTCGTCCTTTTCGTGGACTACTATCCCCTTTATCCCTGCAAGCCTCATCCCCGTCAGGGTATCCACATTGTCGCTTAACAAAAAAAACTTCACACTATCAACATCCTTTATGTGTTACCAACCCTCACTTTTATTTCAGAACCTTCCCAGTATCATTATTGAAACAATTAATCCATAGATTGCTATGCCCTCTGCTAAGCCGACAAATATCAGGGTTTTTCCAAGTATCCTCGGGTCTTCCGATACAGCCCCCAATGCTGAAGAGCCCACTGCACCGACTGCATATCCGGCCCCAATTGTAGCCAGCCCCGTAGAAAGGCCTGCGGCTATAAAACCCATTCCGGAGGCGGAGCTGCCTTCCTGTGCCGCATGTACGATGTCAGGAACAAGAATGAATAGAAACAGGGTTATCAGGAACACATAAGAAGCTATATTTATCCCTAGAATATTCCTGATCTTTCTTTTATTCATCTCTCCCTTCGTGCGGTAAATTATTATCCCCAAACCTATTGTAAATACAACTATTCCAACTGCAATCCCTAATATTATTTGCATTTTTATGCCTCCTGATAATAATGATTTATTCCTGCTTAACAGGCAACACTATTCTTCCCTTCAACAGAGCAGTTGTTAACCGCTTCCTATATTCCGGATTCCCACACCTTGCCTGATATTAGAAGCTAATGGCCGGCAGCCTTATCCCCTTCATTAAACAGGCTTGCCGGTCTATACTCAATCCCATAGCCTGAGTAATATCTGCTGAATAACTCATAATATTCAAGTCTGAGACTTTGTATAAAAACAATAAGTCCTTCCAGCCCTATGATAATAATGTTTCCAATCACAAGGACTATGATGCCTCCCCCCTTAGAGTTCATCATCCCCGCCATAGTGGCGAAAGCAATATACAATCCTGCATGGTTAAGTGCAAAAGCGCCCACCCTGACAAAGGATATTATATTTGATGCAACTGAAAGTACAGTCTCTACCATCCCGAAACCGGCCTCTATATAATAATTCCCCGGGGACTCCTCGTGGAGCCTGTGTCCTGTAATGATACCAGCCAATGGCCTTTTAAACACCATGACAAGCAATAGCACTGCCATTATTCCTAAAAGCAGACCTATGCTGACAGTTAGCCTGCCCGTAACTTTCCCCAATATGCTGATTATCAGAGTCAGAAAAAAAAGAAAACCTGCCAGTCCTTCGCGGCCAAACAACCCTTCCTCTATGTCTTTGGAGTTATAATGGTTTGCCAAACCATACACATAGCTTATGGTAATAAACATTACGCCCAATACCAAAGCACCTGCAAGCATTGTATTAATATTTGCCATGGGTCTTATTACCAATGGCTCTATCAGTTCCTCAGACCCAAAAACACTTCCATACAATACTCCAAATATCATAGAGCTTACCCCAAGCCTTGCCAATATTCCTCCAAAGTCTTTACTTGTCGTCTTATAGCTTATAATTAAGCCACCCAATAGAATAATAAATCCCTGCCCTAAGTCCCCAAACATTGCCCCAAAGAGTAATAAATACGAGGCTGCGAAAAATGGTGTAGGATCCTTCTCTCCGTAATTAGGCATGCCATACATGCTTATAAGCAACTCAAAAGGTTTGAATATCAGATTGTTTTTCATCTTTGTGGGAGGAACCTGCCCATTCCTGCGATTTTCAACATTGTCGGCTATGAACAATATGCTGTCACCGAAGTATTGCCTGAGTTCTTTATTAATTCTGCCGCATTCACTTTCGGGTACAAATCCTATCATAAAAAACATGCTTTGCCCCAAAGCAGTTTCCTCTCTCACCTTTTCCGCCTTTTTTTCCAGTTCAAGCAATGTATATGCCCTTCCTGCCATATTGCTGTACTTTTTACCAAGATCTATAATGGACTTCTCCAGCTCCTCAACCTGCCTTTTTTCTTCCTGTATCCTTTCCTGCATCTGCTTTATTACAGCCTTTATTGTTCCGCAGTATTTTCTGGGCAGTTCAAGTTCCCTGCAATTTAAAGATGCAAAAATCCTTTCAGCATCCTCCTCCAGGCTCTTGGGGGTAACTGCGGCAATTACAGCATCTCCTTCCTCAACCGATATAAAATAAACCGCGGAGGGTACATTTTCAATGTTAAGCTTCAGCTTATTCAGGTTATCTTTGGGGAGTACAAACAGTTTGAATCTTAAAAAGTGCATATTATTTATATCTTCTATTCTTAATTCTGTGTCCTTAAGATACCCCAGATTGTCCAGATAGTATTGAAGTCTCCCGATATTGGCTGTCCTTTCCCTGATATCTTCGGAAATACCCCTGAAGCTGTCGTATACCCCTCTTAATTCTTTCATTATGCCTTCAAAATCATCTCCAATGCTTAAATACGCCTTGTTTATATCAGTCCCAAGGCTGAAAAGCTTCTGAAAGAACTTTATCACTGCTTCATCCGCGGAAAAATCCTTTTTGCTGACATATGGCCTGAGCTGTGCCAACTCCTTTAGAGCATTCATATTCTCCCGGGAAGCTGAAAGATTCAGACTATTGGTGTTCAACTCTGATAAAGCATTTAGCATTTGGATGCTGCCGTTTATCACAACCATTCGCGAAACCCTGTCCAAATCCTTATACTCCCCTATTATACAGACTGTTTTCATTTTCTCTATCAATGTTTTTCGCCTCCCCACGGAACTTTCTGATAATATATTTTTGTGCCTGATCTGCAGGTATCTTATATCTTATGGTCTCTATAATAGAGATAATATCCCTTACCTCAAAATCCAGAAATGTTATATATGCAAATGCGCTTATAATAGAAAGACTATTGCTTTTCACCAATGCTTTAAGCTCATAATATATAAACCTCTCCATCCTTCTCTCCATGTATATATCAGTGGTTTCATCACTCTTAAACATGAAGCTGTAATTAGTGGCCTTTATAATTTCATTGAACTCTTCAAGGTTTTTTGAATAGCATAACCCCTTTAGCAGGCTGAAGTCCAGTCTGAACCCGATATTAATGGTGTAGTTCAACAGCTCCTCCGGGCTAAACCTGTAAAACTTAATACCTCTGTATATCCATTGTATATTCAGCAGATCGGCTATAATCCCCTGGGCATGCCGCAATATTTCCATATCCTTCCCGGAAAGTTTGCTCCATTTCTTCTGTAGTATATTGTAGTAAGACATATCTAAAACCATTTCAAATCTGAAAGGATTCTCAGTGATATTTCCATCCGCTAAAGGTATTAAGAATTTATAAAACTCAGAGCCTTTAAGTGAAAATATTATATCCCTTATACCTTTGGCTTCAAAAACTTTGTTAGTGTCTATTCCGCTGTATTTTCCTATAAAAGCACTGTTCCTGTAATCCGCCGCATCTTTTCCGTTATATACAGCCCTTGCAACCTCCTTCAACTCCCCTATTTCATATTTGGCATAAAGGGTATTTATGAAATCTTTGTAAGCTCCCGTAAAGTAATGGGTTATTCTGTCTATATTCTTTACCATGCTCTGTTTAATCAGATTTTCCAACACGCCCCTATGGATATCTTCTATTTTAATACCGGCAAGGATTTCGGAGTAGGCAGTCCTTTCCTTAAGGTATCTCGCAACTTCTGCTACCGATTCCAGGCCGAGGAGGGATGCATAATCCTCATCTTTAAGAAATTCTTTCTCCATTGCCTTTATCTTGGTATTGACAGCGGCAAATCTGGTGACATTGTCCATTGCATTACCTCTCATCATTAAGAAGTTGTCCCCAAATGTCTTTTGCGGTACTCTCCTTTATGCTTTCAAAATATGCCTGAAGCTTATCAATCTTTGCCTTTATAGCTTCATCTTCTGCTTTTGCCTGCTGCCTGGCAGTCTCGATTATTTCATCATGTTTCTGCTTTGCCGCAGCTATAGCTTCCTCTAAAGATGCTTCATAGCTTCTGAGTTCTTTTTTTACCTGTTCTTCCATCTCTGCCAGTTCGGCATCGCTTTGCTTCTTAAGCTCTACGGCCCTTGAATCAAGTCCTATAAGCCTTCCGACAAACATATCAAGGTTTTCTTCCATATATATCACCTTCAAAATCACCATATAATATCATATAATTATGTAATATCTTCCATTAAAAGTCTATTTGCATATTAAACAAAAATCACCGATTTTGGCTTAATCCTTCTGTTCTCATTCCATTATGCGTATAGTATATAACCTTAGCACAGTTTTTATCACAATTGTGAGCAACAGCGCAAGATTTTTGAATACTTTTTCATTTGGCATCCAACTGATCTTTGATACTGCCTCTTTGATATTAAGGAGAATTTGTCAAAGTTGTTACAAAGGTCTTCCGTGATTTGCAATAGTAATTTTTTATATTTGTGGCATGGGGGAAAGGAAAAAAATCCATAGCAAAAATACTGGCAAAATAAAAAGCATAGTTCGACTAATTGTGGAAGTTCGCAATTGTTAAAATGCAAATCAAACCACTCAGGTCAGAACTATGCCTGGGACAATAAACCATGTCTTTGTCCGGTTCTTTTCCTATTCCCCTATTTTTACCCTGTGATATGTCTTCTTACCCTTCTTGAGCATCAATCTGCCGTCGATAAAGTCAGAGGAAAATACTGTATGCTCTATGCTTTCCACTTTGGCATCCTCTACCGTCAAACCGCCCTGGGCAATGAGCCTTCTGCCCTCCCCCTTGGATGGTGCGAGACCAGTCATAATCAGAAGGTCAACGATGTTGATGCCTTTGTTCAGCTGTTCCTTTGACACTTCCGTGGTGGGTACGGACTCCGAGTCCCCCCCGCCTCCAAAAAGTGCCTCTGTCGCGTTTCTGGCACTGACAGCCTCTTCTTCTCCGTGTACCATTCTGGTTATCTCAAAAGCAAGGACCTTTTTTGCTTCGTTTATCTTTTCACCGGGGAGACTGCCAAGCCTCCTTACTTCATCCATAGGCAGGAAAGTGAGAAGTGCAAGGCATTTCTCGACATCGGCATCGTCCACGTTTCTCCAGTACTGATAGAAGTCATAGGGGCTCACTTTTGACCCGTCCAGCCATAAGGCTCCTGATTCCGTCTTGCCCATTTTCTTGCCTTCGCTGGTTGTAAGAAGCGTAAAGGTCATCCCGTAGGCATCAATCCCCTCGACTCTTCTAATAAGGTCGGCCCCGTTGATAATGTTCGACCACTGGTCATCCCCGCCTAACTGCAGTCTGCAGCCGTATCTCCTGTAAAGCTCTAAAAAGTCATAGGACTGCATAAGCATGTAATTGAATTCCAGGAAGGTCAGCCCTGCATCCAGCCTACTTTTGTAACATTCTGCACTCAGCATCCTGTTTACGGAAAAATGTACACCGATCTCCCTTAAGAAATCAACATAGTTAAGCTTTAACAGCCAATTCGCATTATCATCCATAATCGCTTTGTCATCACTGAAGTCCAGAAATCTTTCGAATTGTTTCTTAAAAACCTTAGCATTGTCCCTGATTCTTTCAAGGGTGAGCATTTTTCTCATATCGCTTTTTCCGCTGGGATCTCCTACCATAGTTGTTCCTGCCCCAAGAAGTGCTATAGGCCTGTGCCCCGCCCTTTGCATATGTGTCATAGCTATTATCTGCAGCAGGTGGCCTACGTGAAGACTATCAGCGGTAGGGTCAAAGCCGATATAAAAAGTCACTCTCTCTTTCCCCAAGAGTTCCCTTAATTCTTCCTCATGAGTAACCTGTTCTATGAAGCCTCTTTCCTTTAGGATATCAAAAACATTTTTTGTATTCATATATATACCTCCTCAATAATTAGTATTGTATAAATGAAAAAAGCCTTCTATCCACAAAGGGACGAACGGCTCGCGGTACCACCCTAATTGGTCTTGCAGCCAAACAACTGACAAAACCCTCTCTCAGAATACTTACATATTCCCTTCCTTTAATAACGGAGGAAGCTCCCGGCAAGGCCTATTTGCAATGCTTTCAGCCCGCAGTTCAAAGGTGTATTTCATAAGCATCAGCTGCCGGCTTGCACCATCTGCCGGCTCTCTGGCCATTCATGCGCTTATATGCGCATGCATGTAAGCATCCTCAGATTACTTATCCTCATCATTACCTTTAAATTTAATTAAATACATTATATAATTACAGTATTGTCATGTCAATATAAAAGTATACTGCGTTGAAATTTGTCAACACTTACTGTACAATATATTACATGGTATTATGAATATTTATACAGGAGAAATTGACATATGAAAAAATCCTTGAGGGCGGACCTGACTCTGCTGCTTGTGACCATATTCTGGGGAGCAGGTTTTCCTGCTACAAAAATAGCTCTTCAAACCATGAAACCCTATTATAATATTGGGATAAGATTCGCTATAGCAAGCCTGCTTCTTGCCGCATTATTTTATAAAAAACTCAAAGACCTGAATAAAAGCCTGATAAAATCAGCGTTGGTACTGTCATCATTACTTTTTGCGACTTATGCCTTTCAAACGGTAGGGATACAGTATACTACTGCTTCGAAATCTGGTTTTTTCTCTGGCCTTGCAGTACTTATTGTGCCCTTTTTCTCCATATTCTATCTGAAAACAAAGCTGGAATTGAAGGCAATGGTAAGCATATTTATGGCTACTGCGGGTTTATTTCTAATGTCATATACCGACGGCAGCTTTGATTTCAATATTGGGGATTTTTTGACTATATTATGCTCTGTTTGTTATGCCTGGCAGCTTTTATTCACAGGAACCTATGTACAAAAGCATGATGCGACATTACTCGCAATTGTTCAACTATTCTTTGTATCGGTTTTTGGAATGATATTTGCCGTTTTTCTGGAGCCATTCCCTAAGAACATGTCTCTGCCAAGCTTCCTGGCCATGCTGTTTTCCGCGGTATTATGCACTGCTTTTGCATTCTGGGTGCAGACCACTGCCCAAAAGTTCACCCCGGCATCGCATATTGCACTTATCTTTACAATGGAGCCGGTATTCGGTGCAATTACTTCCTTTCTTATATTAAAAGAAACCCTTGGTGCAAAAGGAATAATCGGGGGTGCCCTCATAGTCTCGGCAATGCTCATGTCGGAACTGCAATGGACAAAAGAAAGCTCTATTTCTTAAGCTGGAAGTATCCTCCCAATGACGACCTTACGTCCATTATGGTAATAAATGCACAGCAATCACACTCGTCTACTATTTCATAAAGCTTGCTTACCTGCCTTCTTTCCAATATGATATTAAGCATGTAGCTTGCTCCTTCCTTGCCCTCACCTTTAAAAATTGTAACTCCGAAGCCTTCCCCTCTCAAACTTTCAACTAATTCTTCCGATATTTCCTTTACTATTACCTGGGCAAACAATCGCCCTATTGATAACCTTTCCTCTATCTTGCTTCCTACGATAATGCCGGAAGCATATCCAAGGCAATATGCAAGTATAAGCATCGGCTTATCGATATTTCCTATTACCTTCCCCAATACAATAAGATAAATCATTATTTCGAAAAAGCCCAGTATGGAAGCGATTTTTCTTTGCCCTCTGACAAGTAGAATAGTCTTTATGGTACCAATTGATACATCTGTAATCCTCGCAACAAAAATAAAAAGCGCCTGCAAAAAAATATCCACAAATTTTCCCCCTGTATATTATGTTTTTTATATCTACGATATAATATGTTATTCATAGTATATCTTCCATTTGAATACCCGCGCGATTATTTCCTCATTGCATTCGGAAAAGGTGCATGGGCTTCAAATGCGGCAAAGACCGCATTTGTTCCTCCGCAAAACGCAAACAGACAGATATATTATTCTACTTCTTTCGACTTTCCTCCTCTTTTTTTTAGCCGCTGAAAAACTTACCAGAATTAAAATCGATATTTTTATGTATTTGTTGTCAAAATATATAAAGGCAAATTATAAAAATAATTTCCAATGCTGATTCAAAGGAGGAAAACTTATGAAAATGTACAGAATTCTTTTTTTAACAGCGGCTATACTTCTCCCGCTTATTTCTATATTCGGCGGTTGTACCCTGGAACCTGCAAGGAGGTTTATCCAGACTGACCCCAACAACATGTCCGCCCCAAATGTTCCGGCTATTCCAGACAATCTTGTAGGCAAAGGAGGAAATACAGCAGACGGCAATAGAATATCGGCTACCTATGAAGTAGTAGACTTCAGCTATATCACGATTGATGGCAGCAATCAAAGTATAAGAGGCGGTGCAGGGACTAAATATCCGACCATAGGCACAGTCAAATCAGGTCAAAAAATAAGAGCCCTTGGAAAGCTGGATGGATGGTATATAATATCCGATCCGGCCACCGGCAGGATAGGCAGTATACCATCTACCAGCGCAAAACCCTATAGTGACGGCACTAAAACAACCAATACCAACGCCCCGGCTACCGGAACCGTCACCCCTTCACCTGCCCCGGGAACTGCCCCAGGAGGCACTGCTTCCGGAAATACTTCCACAGGAGGTACTGCCGCAGCCGGTTCGGGCGCCATGAGTTCAGACGAATCCAGGATACTTCAACTGGTTAATGCAGAAAGAGCAAAGGCAGGAGCCAAGGCATTGACTTCCAGTGCAGATTGCACGAAGCTGGCGAGAATGAAATCACAGGATATGGTCAGTAACAATTACTTCAGCCACCAATCGCCAACCTACGGCTCGCCCTTTGATATGCTTAAAGCCAATAATATTAACTATATGTACGCTGGAGAGAATATTGCCATGAACCAGACTGCAGAAGCAGCCTTCAAGGCATGGATGGGTTCTGAGGGTCATAGAAAGAATATATTGAATCCCAATTTTACTGAGTTGGGAATCGGAATAGCGTCTAAAGACAATGGGAGCTTTATCTATACCCAGTTATTTATAGGAAGATAAATTAAGGAAGCGGCTTCGCCGCTTTCTTAATTATACTGAATATCCATGTTTGATTTCACAATTTCTGTCAAGTTCATTTTCGGAAGCAGCTATTATTATTGCGCAAGCTGAATCTCCCGTAATATTAATTGTTGTTCTGGCCATGTCAAGTATCCTGTCAATTCCGGCAACCAATGCCAGGCCTTCAAGAGGAAGCCCTACAGACTGCAGCACCATAGTCAGCATTATCAATCCCGCTCCCGGTACCCCTGCCGTGCCTATGGAGGCTAATGTAGCTGTCAATACAATTGTAAACTGCTGTGATATTGTCAGGTCTATCCCAAATACATTAGCTATAAATAGTGCACATACCCCTTGGTATAAAGCCGTACCATCCATATTAACGGTAGCTCCCAAGGGAAGTACGAAGCTGCATATGCTTTTCGGAACACCCAGATTTTTCTCGGTACATTGCATATTTACCGGAAGAGCTGCACTGCTGCTGCAAGTTGTAAATGCAATAGCCTGTGCCGGGAAAATCCCTTTAAAAAATTTAATGGGGCTAAATTTCGCGAATACCGCCAATGTGCCGGAATACACCAATACTGCATGTAAGAAGCAGCCCAAATATACAATGATTATTACACTTAAGAGAGGCAGCAACACTTTTGGTCCATTGGCAGCCACCACGGGAACAATAAGGGCAAACACTGCATATGGTGCAAAATTCATAATTCCTCCCGTTATTTTATAGGTTGCTTCCGTAAGTGAATCAAAGAAGTCATACAAAGGTTTACCTTTTTCTCCGAGTACTACAATTCCGCCTCCCAGGATCAGCGCAAACGCGATTATCTGCAGCATATTGCCATCAGCTAATGCTTTTATTGGATTAGTTGGTATGATATTGAGGAGTGTGTCGACAACCTTTGGTATTTCCTTAGCTTCCGCTGCTTTAGTTTCAGCCGGAATTGTGAAGCCGGCGCCCACACTGAACATATTAGCTAAAATAAGTCCCAAGATTACTGCAAATGCAGTGGTCAAAAGGTAGTATGCCAAAGTTTTTCCGCCGATTCGCCCCAGCTTCCTGACATCGCCCAAACCACAGGTCCCAACAACCAGAGATGCAAGCACCAATGGCACTATTATCATTTTAATAAGGTTTAGAAATAATGTGCCAAAAGGTTTGATCCAATGATTGGCTATATCCGGCGAACCTTGAAGCAGAATTCCTGCAAGTATGCCTGCAACCAAGCCGATTAGTATTTTTGTGGATAATTGCACCTTTTTCATTTTTACACCTCCTTGTATATTTATATTTAATGCCTTACATTAAAATTACTTTATTTGAAAATTATATTGTCTTGCAAGGCATTTATATTGACAAAAGCGCATGTCATACATAATAATCATATATGGATAAAGTTAATGTATTTCCGAATTAACCTTACGAAAGATTGGTGGAAAAACAAATGAGGGTCAGGAACAATCCCAAAGCACTCGGTATAATTCAGCAGTATGACGATATAGTTTTATTCCGGCCGGAGAAGCACAAAGGAAAATGGAAAGAATTTATGACCTGGAAAAACGACAGTAAGCCGGATGTGCCGATACATGCGGAACTGGGAATGGGAAGGGGAAAATTCATATCAACAATGGGATTGCTTAATAAAGGTATTGGCTTTATCGGAATTGACCTAAGGTATGAGATAATACTTTCTGCTCTGGAAAAGGTGCTCGAAAGGGAACTTCGAAATGTACTGCTTCTGCCTTATAACATCCTTAATCTTGGGGATGTATTCGAAATCTCGGAAGTAGACTGCTTCTATATAAATTTCTGTGATCCGTGGCCAAAGGTCAGACATTCCAAAAGAAGGCTCACTCACAGGCTTTTCCTGGAGAAATACAGAACACTGCTGAAGGATGGGGGCAGAGTAGAGTTCAAAACCGACAGCAGAGAACTTTTCGATTTCTCCATAAATGAGTTCAGGGAATCCGGCTTCGAAATCGTCGATTTGACTTACGACCTGCAAAGCGGGAATTACCCCGGAAATATCACCACTGAATATGAAGAGAAATTTATCAATAATGGCATCAAGATTAACAGATTAGAGGCGGTGAAACGATAATAAAGCGGCATAAGCCGCTTTGGGTTGAAAGCAGAGTAGCTCATAAATAGGCAGCCTGTGTATAGGCTGCCTAATAATACACTTCTTTATTACTCCACCCTAAAGGTGTAGCAGTATTCCGGGTTCAACTGATGCCCTATCTTATCCTTCAGAGTGATTCTTACTTTGTACTCACCCTTGGGCAGTACCTTATCCGGAATGTAGCTTATCCTGCCCGTTTCGGGATCAAAATTCACTTTCACTGCAGCATCATTAATATACATTCTTATAGAAGCAGGGTCAATGCCATATCCCTTGTCCGCTGCAATTACACCTATCTCTTGGGGTTTGCTTTCAAGCCCTCCGATCTCCGGCAGCCTTGATACTATCACAGGATCATAGTAGTCCTTTTCCGGCTTGTATATGGCCATTACATCATCGAAAAATATGCTGCCCACATTTTTTCTTTCCTCTTCAGTCTCGGCAATATACAACTGTTCAAGGGCTATCGGAAACTTTTCGTTCTCAGGCAGTTCGGTATATACAAACTTCCAGCCTTTCCAATCAAGGCCCCCCGACTCAGTAAAGTTAAATACCTTTTTCTCTCCCGCCGAGTTTATATATGTCCCCCTAATCCAGTGCCTGCTCGCATCGCCATATACCCAAGCACCAAGCTCAATAGGCTTCCCTATTATTTTCACCGGCTCCTTGAAGGAAACATAGGCTGCTGATGTACCTACGGTATTTTCAAAATTGTAGTCAAACCTCAATGAGATCTTGCCTGACCTTACAGGTTCATCCCCCTGGTTGTGTCTCACAGCTGCCGTACTTCTTATGTATTTTGCTCCGACATTATTAAGCATGCCAAAGTCAGCCACAATAACAGGGGTCCTTCCGATTTTCGCTCCTACTTCTGCTTCAGCAGTTCCTAAAGAAGCGACTATTTTACCTGATATTTCTTTCTTTCCTGCCGTGAATACTCCCTTTGCATCCACTTTTCCCATCCCATCTGAAACAGTCCATTTAACAGCAGACGGGCTTATAATTATTTCCCCGCCATTTTCATCGAAGGCTTTGACTTGCATCTGTATTTTTTCTTCAGGATCAAGATGCACAAATTCGTTTGCAACTGCAAGGGAGTGCACTTTGTCTACTATTTCAACGGGCATGCTGCCTTTTGCATTCCCGTAAACCGCATATATATGGCTTATGCCCGGCTTGCTTCCGGAGGTATAGGTGCCATCCTTCTCTATCTTTGCCGTTTTTGCATCAACCCCATATATTACTTTATCTGCGTCCGGAGTTAAAAAGTTATAGTATTTGTCCAGGACATAGAAAGCCGGTTTGATAGAGCTGCCTTTAAATAGCTTTATATTGGTGTCCGTAAACCTTAATATAGCTGGCTCTGACAAAGGTGCCTCAGAAATAAGCTGTATTGAATTCCCTACGTACCTTTCCCTCCCGTCGGAAGGGTTATTTGTCAGCTTCGCTGCTGCATCTCCCTGCTTTCTTACAACCATAGTTGTTGATCCCCCGCCGTCAAGGTTAATGGCATCCTTTACACCTTGGCTTAAAAGGAATTCCGTCATTTCAGGAAGATTCATGCCGTCACTGTATCCGGGCTGTCTGCCGTCAACGGTAACCATGTAAAGCTTATTGTCCTTTATTCCTATCGCAGTCCTTGGATGCCTTTCCATAGCATCCTTTCTATCCGTAAGCTCGGCGGAAATCTGCCCGTCCTCAAGAAGTCTGGGAGCACCTGAAACGGCAAATTTCAAGCCTTGCTTGTCAAATTTGACGTGAAAGTTTATCTTTTCCCCTGCAACAGTCCCTGAAAACTGCTTAAAAGCCTCGGCAGGAAGGGAAATTACCACTCCATCTGCAGGTATCTCCGTATTTTTTGTGTTCGGTATAACTTTTTCTATTACTCCCGAATAAACCTTGTCGGCTTTCAAAGGTAATTCAACATCTTTCAGTACGATATCGGTTCCGGCGACTGTATTCAACGTTGTTTTTCCAAAAGAAGGCGTATATATTACTGCTTGATCGGCCCATCTGAGTTTGTTCACTGAAATAACCGGAATTCGGATGCTTTTATATCCTATAACCCCATCCATATTCAGGACATCGATAAAACAATTGTCCTCTTCAGTAATTCCAAGTACCGTTGAAGTCTTTGCCGCTGTCTTTATTTCACCATCTATAATACTGGTGCCGTAGCTAAGCCCCTTTATTGTTGTCATATCGAAGAAATCGCCGTTAACTGCACCTATGACTCTTCTGTTTTCATCCGATTTCTGCATCGCCTGGTAAGACACGGGCTTATTGACAATGCTGCTTCCCCCATCGGCAACTTCTACCTTGAGATACTGTTCATCGAATCTGCACTCTACCATGTTGACCATAAAGCTGCCGCCAGATGTAATATAATTCATATTTCTATAATATGTACCCGGTCCTATATGCTGCCCATTCTCAATCAGCCTGACCGCTTCCCGGGAATATACCGCTCCCGGAAACACCGTGGAAGCTATTATTATTAAGGCCAATACCTTAGCAAAAAATCTGTTTCTTAAATTAATACTTCTCATAATTATTACCTCATTTACCGATATTTCTGTTGCCTCCAATACTCTAATACATTTAAGACGTTGAAAACAGCCCTAAGGTTCCACGGGTACGTTATTAAAGTACATAAAAATGGGCTAACGTAGTGTCAGCCCATCCTTAGCATTTCTCAGGCATTATTTCTGTCTTTCTGTCAAGCTTGGGCCCCGGCTTGCCGATAACCCTGACAACATCTGCAACATTTACACAATGGTCGCTGATTCTTTCGAGATTAGTCAATATTTCCAGGAACAGTACTCCCGCACTGATATTGCATTCCCCTTTGTTGAGCCTTTTTATGTGGCTTTCTCTGAACCTGTCTCTAAGCTCATCAACCTTTTTCTCATATATGTCAACCAATTCGACATAATAATTATCTTCGCCGCTGAAAGCTATGAATGCACTTTCTATTGCTTTTTCAACGTCCTCATAAATCTCTTTTAACTCTTCAATTGCATAATTGGAGAAAGTGATTTTGTTATCTAATTTATATTGAGCTATTTCTGCAATATTCTCCGCGTGGTCGCCGATTCTCTCAACATCATGGGTGGTGTTAAAAAACATTCCGACCTTTTTCAGCTGCTCCTCACCTAAAGCCAGGTTGGATACTGCCTGCAAATATTCACTGATTCGTTTCTCCAGCTCATCTATAACTCTCTCGTTATTATAAATATCATCTATAATCTTTTCATCGCCATCTAAAATTGCTATCATGCTTTTTTGTACATTACATCTTGCAATTTCACCCATTCTGATAATTTCTTTTACAATTTGTCCGACAGCGATGGAAGGGGTTTCCAAAATTCTCTTATCAAGATATTTTAGTGTAAATTTATCATATACATCCTCACCAGGTATAACCTTGCTCACAAACGTTATCAGCATTGTGGAAAACGGCAGCAGAATTATTGTATTTGCTATATTAAAGAGAGTATGCGCATTTGCAATCTGCCTTGCAGGTTCTGCAGCAGTTATTACCACAATTGAGGTTACAGGTTTTAATATAATCATAAATATTACAGTACCAATAATCTTAATAATTATATGAAGCACTGCAGCTCTCTTAGCCGTTAAGCCCGTACCTATGCTTGCAATAAGTGCTGTAGTGCAGGAGCCGATATTATCGCCAAACAATATTGGAAGTGCTGCTTCTATGGGAACCAGACCCTGCATAGCCAAAACCTGAAGAACGCCAATGGTTGCACTGCTGCTTTGAACCACCACTGTCAGCAGTATACCGGCAAGAACCCCTAAAAAGGGATTGTCCTTCAAACTCACCATAAATTGTCTGAAAGCAGGCATATCGCCCAGAGGTCTCATAGCATCGCTCATCATATACATGCCCATGAACAATATACCAAAGCCCATGATTATTTCCCCTACCTGCTTGCGCGACCTTTTTCCGGGGAGAAGTACCAGCAGGGTACCAATGATAATAGCATAGGGAATAATATTTTTGAAGTTAAAGGCAATTATCTGTGCGGTCATTGTAGTTCCTATATTTGCCCCCATTATGACTCCTACTGCTTGGGAGAGATTCATTATCCCCGCATTGACCAAACCTACAACCATTACGGTGGTAGCACCGCTGCTCTGTATGACTGCAGTAATTGCTGTACCTACTATAACGCCTAGAACTCTGTTCGTCGTGAGAATCTCAAGCAGCCTTTTCAGCCTGTCCCCTGCGAGTTTTTGCAGAGCATCCGACATTATATGCATACCATACAAAAAAAGGCCCAAACCGGCAAATAAAGTGACAATCATGTTAAAACCCAAAGTCGCACCCCCATATCATAATAATTGTAATGTCCAAATAGCCTATTCGTATCCCTGCCCGACATAAAATGCTATAAAAGAATAAAATTATACAAACATGGACTCAATCTAATTATACAGATATGATTGCCCTTTAATCAACTAAAAAAAAATTGGTTTATATTTCTATAAACCAATTTCACTGTCAATACCGCACATGAGATTCATTGTCTGAATCGCTTGACTCGCAGCTCCTTTTACCGCATCATCAAGAATAGTTGTCACAGTTATATTTCCATTGTCCTTATTTATTGATGCTTTTATTTTGCAGAGGCATTCTTCCAAGCCGTTTCTTCCTTCAATTATAGTATCGTTGCTGCAAACTTCAATAAACGGACTATGCTTGTAGAAGTCCCCGTAAATATCTGAGATACTGTTTCCGCACAAGTCTGTATTGGGGTTGACCTTTATTGTTGTGGTAATCCCCTTAAACCCTGGAATTATATATGCTGCATATGAAACAGAAACCTTCCTGCCGAACAGTGCATGCATTTGATCATTTACTTCTTCAGCGTAACCATTGCTGTCCATTTTATATATTTTTGACCCGCCGTTAACGGTCATGTCCGTTTCTGAAATCTTGTCGTACCTCCCGAGACTTGTAATCCCTGATCTTGACTCAATAATTGCAGTATCTGCATCTGCAAGGTTACTTGCAGCCAGAGGTGCCAGCCCCAATAATATGCCGGCGCATCTGCTGCTCGGATTTGCCGCTATAGGAGCGGTTTTCATCTTATTCTTATAAAGCTCGGGCAATCCATATACCGAACCCGGGTATACACCGCAGACCCTTCCTTCCGAACTGCATCCAAAATATGCATTGCTTATGTCTATAGCCCTCTTCCCATAAGAAAGTGCTTTTGAATATATATCTTCTGCCATGGCGCCTGACAGGCCGTTAAAAATAATGTCTGACTTTTTTACTGCATTCACTATTTTTCGATATCCGGGCTTTGTATCATAGCTTCCGCACATATATTCTTCGGCACCACAAATCTCCTGCGGATCCATCATGGTGCTTATCTGCGCTTCAGGATGCCCTGCAATCAGTTTTGAAAGCGTTTCTCTGAAGTTTCCTTTTGGTCCCAAAATTCCAACCCAAATCATGAATTCTTTCCTCCATGCCTGCTTTATTTATTAATAAGAGTTTCTGCAAAATGCTTTATGAATTCCCGTCCGCATAGTACGGCTTCAGTTACCCGCTTTGCGGAAGGGCCTCCTTCAGTATTCCTTCTTCCCAAACATACTTCAGGTTTTAAAAACTCAAATACTTCTTCTTCTATACAGGGGGCAAAGCTTTTAAAATCGTCCAAAGAAAGATCTGTCAGTTCCTTATTTCGGGTAATACAGCTACTCACAATTTTCCCGGATATCTCATGGGCATCCCTGAAGGCCAACCCTTTTTTTACCAGGTAATCAGCTAAATCGGTAGCATTCAAAAACCCGCCCCTGAGATTACTTTTTATTCTATCTTTATTTATAGTCATAGATGACAGCATTGGAATAAAAACGGAAATACAAGACTTTAATGTATCCCCCGCATCAAATACCGGTTCCTTATCCTCCTGCAAATCCTTGTTATAAGATAGCGGCAGGCCTTTCACTACAGTAAGCAGGCATATCAGATCCCCATATACTCTGCCGGTCTTTCCTCGTATAAGCTCTGCAATATCAGGGTTTTTTTTCTGGGGCATAATGCTGCTGCCGGTACTATAACCATCATCCATTTCTATGTATCCGAACTCTTCGGTGTTCCATATGACCAGTTCTTCGCAAAAACGGCTAAGGTGCATCATCCCAAAAGCACAGCAACTGATAAATTCAATAGCAAAATCCCTGTCTGACACTGCATCAACAGAATTAAGTGAAGTATCTGAAAATCCCAGAATATCTGCAACCATTTTTCTGTCTATTGGATAAGTAGTTCCTGCAAGAGCACAGCTTCCCAAAGGCATTACATCTATCCTCTTCAAACAGTCTGTGAACCTGCCCATGTCGCGTTTGAACATTTCAAAGTAGGCCATAAAATGATGCCCCAGACTAATTGGCTGGGCCTTCTGCATATGCGTATAACCAGGCATTATAGTGTTTGTATTCTCTGCTGCAATATTAAGAAGCAATGTTTCCAGTTCAATAAACATCTTCAATATCCTATGTATCTCTTCCTTGAGAAACATCCTAAGGTCCAAAGCCACCTGGTCATTCCTGCTTCTTGCCGTATGAAGCTTTTTACCTGTTTCGCCCAGCTTTTCGATAAGCAGCTTTTCTATATTCATATGAATATCTTCCGCATCATTTTCAAGCTCTGTGCTGCTCGATTCAAGCTCCAGTCTTATTTCCTCCAGGGCATTTATGATATCCGCCGCTTCTGCAGCACTGATAATTCCGCATTCTCCAAGCATAAAGGCATGAGCTTTGCTTCCCTCGATATCCTGAAGATAAAGCCTTGAGTCAACCGAAATCGAAGCGTTGAAGTCCTCGGCGGGTTTCGCAGTATCCTTACTGTACCTTCCTCCCCAAAGTTTCATTTAGCCTGTCTTCCTTTCCCCTTGCTTTTTGGTCAGTTTCCTTTTCATAAGAGCCATTACTTCGATAGGTAGACCAAACAGATTAATAAAGCCTTCGGCGTCTTTCTGATTATAAATATTGTCGACATTCTCTCCAAAAGTAGCAAAATCTTTGTTGTATAAGGAATAAATTGAATCCATTCCGGAAATAGTGCAGGAGCCCTTATAAAGCTTCATTGATACAATTCCTGTAACATTTTTCTGAGTACTCTCGACAAAAGCATCCAGCGCTTCTTTTAATGGGGTATACCATTGGCCTTCATATACCAGTTCAGCATACTTTTCCGAAGCCATTTGTTTAAACCGCATTGTCTGTTTATCAAGGGTTATATATTCCAACTCTTTGTGCGCTGAATAAAGTATAGTGCCTCCGGGGGTTTCATACACACCCCTTGATTTCATCCCTACAAGCCTGTTTTCAACTATATCGACCAAACCGATACCGTTTCTGCCCCCTATCTCATTAAGTTTTTCCAATAGGGTCATTGGGTCGCAAGGGGCTCCATTAAGCTTTATGGGTAAACCCTTCATAAAATCAATACTGACATATTCCGGCTTGTCAGGAGCATTCTCCGGCGCTGTAGTCAGCATATAAATATCCGTAGGATGAGGATTAAGGGTGTTTTCCAGGTCAGCCCCCTCATGGCTCAAATGCCATAGATTCCTGTCCCTGCTGTAAGGACGTTCTTTGGATACGGGAACCGGTATTCCCCTTTTCATTGCATAATCTACCGCTTCCTCCCTGGATTTAATGTCCCATTCACGCCAGGGGGCAATAACTTTAATAGCCGGATTCAGTGCTTTAATCGTAAGTTCGAAACGTACCTGATCATTACCCTTGCCTGTACATCCATGGGCAATGTATTTAGCTCCTTCCTTTTCCGCAACCTCCACCAGCTTCTTTGCAATAAGCGGCCTTGCCATTGCCGTACCGAGGAGATATTTGCCCTCATATATTGCTCCGGATTTCATGGTCGGTATTATATACTCTTCTACGAATTCCTTTTTTGCGTCTATTACATAAGCCTTTGAGGCCCCTGTACTCAGGGCTTTATGCTTTATCGGCTCTAATTCGTCGCCCTGGCCTACATCAACACAACAAGCAATTACGTCCATATCATAAGTTTCTTTTAACCAGGGAATTATTATCGATGTATCCAGACCGCCGGAATACGCAAGAACAACTTTTTTCTTGATAGAATCCATTTTAAGACCTCCAATGCTATGATTGATAATAATTATAATAGCATATGCATATTTATGCAAGTACTAATTATAAAAATATCTATATTTTTTTGTTTTTATTCAAAAAACAATGGCAGTTTTATTAGTTTTATTTATTATGATACCTTAGGGAATGATTATTCATAATTAAATCAAAAGGGCCCCGGATAAATATTCCGAAGCCCATATGTCTTTATAATTTATTCAGAATCTTATTACCTGTCTCCTCATGCCCACATTCAATACGAGGCCAATGGCCGCCATATTTGTCAACAATGAACTGCCCCCATAGCTTATAAAGGGCAGAGGAATCCCGGTCACCGGCATTAATCCAATAGTCATGCCTATATTTACCAGTATATGAAAAAGGAACATTGATAAAATACCTACGCAAACAAGCATTCCATAATCATCCTTGGATACCTTTGCAATACGTATGCATCTTAGCAAAAGCCACATAAAAAGCATCAATAGAATCAAGGCCCCAATCAATCCCAACTCCTCCCCGATAACCGAAAAAATAAAGTCTGTATGCCTTTCGGGTATGAAGCCGAGGTTGTTCTGAGTCCCTTTGAAGAGTCCCTTTCCGAAAAATTGTCCGGAACCGATAGCTGTTTCTGATTGTATTACATTGTAACCCGCGCCCATGGGATCCAATTCCGGATTCAGGAACACAAGGATCCTGTCTTTTTGGTATTGTTTCAGCAGGTTCCACATTACCGGCAGGCTTATCAAAAAAACACTAAAGACACCTGCAACCATCTTATAGCTTATACCCGCAGCAAACAGCATAAATACTGAAATAAAAACAAACACCAATGCCGTTCCAAAATCCGGCTGCAGCAGTATCAAGCCTATAATTAAGCCCAGGTGCATTACTGCAGTAAATATATTAATAAGATTGTTTAATTTCCCCTTCTTTTTTTCCAAGTGCTTGGCAAAAGTCAATATAAATCCCAATTTTACAATTTCCGAAGGTTGCATGTTTATAAAGCCCAAATTGATCCAACCTTTGGTTCCCTTTGTGGAGTATCCGATTATTAAAACCAAAACCAAAAGAAATATGTTGGCTCCATAAACAAGTAAATAATAGTCCCCGAGAGTTCTGTAATCTATAAACAATATCATCAGTATGGCAATAATACCTAAAATAAAGGCAATTATCTGTATCTTCAACATGCCCATAGAGCCTCCGCCGGCAATGTGGGTAGCACTGGAAATAGATAAAAAGCCGTATATAATAAGCAATATCGTAGATAATACTATGCCTAAATCAATATTCTTAATCAGTTTTCTGTCCACAAAGTTTTCAATTTTCATAAAATCAGTCCTCTTCTGTATTTCAGTTCCTTTATGATTTAATTCTATCATATAATCAAGGAGTATTTCAGAAAATTTATCTGTATGTTTCGCATTGATTATTTCTTATTGATTCATATGACATAGCATGCCGTTTCTTAGATCCAGGCACATAATAAAGTATCCGTAGCCTTTGAATCTATGGGGTTTGAACTCCATAAACCCTCTGGATTTATAGTATTGTTCGTTTTTCCTGCTGTATATTGCCGGCACTCCAAAAAGCAGGCACCTTATACGTCTCCTTTCGTCATCATCCACTTCTGTATCGTCATATCTTATACCAAGTATATAGTCCTTTCTATCTATCATCATGCTGCACCCTTCCGACATAAACGGATATCCCATGGGCATCATATAACCCATATATGGAACTGCAACACTGTTAATCTCAAAAATGTCTTCTCCAACCCTGAACCATTCATATCCTCTCTCCCTCTCAAAGGGTTCACTCTTTTTCAGCCTTCCGAAAACTTTCTTCATTCTGATATACATGCTCCCGCCATAGTATGAAGGGGTAATACGCTCCCTATGCTCTTCATATTCTTCCTCTTCACTATCATCATCGCAGTAGTACTGATATATGTCCTCACATTCCTTCTTTTCAACTTTTTTTACTTTTTCTTTTTCAATTTCAAAGGGTTCTTCCATTGGAACTATCGGAGGGCATTCAGGCATCTTGCTTTCTATAACCTGCTGCTGTAAAATAATCTCCGGTTCAGGCCCGGGTATTATTTCTATTACAGGGGGAACCTCTTCCGATAGTTCCGCTTTGATTTCTATCTGGACTTTTTCAGTAACCTTCCCCGAGACCTCCTCGGGAACTTCCTTAAGGGCTTCCTTCGGGAATTCTTCCGGAACTTTTTCAGGAGCTTTTCCGGTAATTTCTTCCGTAATCTCTTTTAAAACTTCAGGCGGCGGAGCAGGTTTCTCAATCGGCGGCACAGGTATCGGGGTCCCGAGTCCCTCGGGCACTATTTCTTCAATTTTAATTTTTTTATCTATTCTCGGTGCCTCCTGGGCTTTCTGTACGTTCACCAAATCATACTTGCCCTTCCATTCCAGCTTATCCCTCCCAATATAGCCCGATAACGGTACGGATACCCCGCTAACCACTGCCGCTATATTGAAATTTCCTATACCAAGACCGCTCTTTAAAACATTGTCCGATTCGAGTTCGCAGGAAAGCTCTCCCCTTCCGCTGCCGTCGATAATGATTTTCCCTATATCTACTGCAAGCTTTCTAACCGATGACACCAAGATCAGCCTATACTCAATCCGTTCTTCGAGCTTTATGTTTTGTATAAACGTATTAAGCCTTACCTTATTATTTTTCACTTCTATTTTTACATAACCTGTCGGTATTTTTCCCGGTGACATTTCATATCCTTTGTCGTCTTCCTGAAGTATGATAAAGTATCTTTTATATTCATTATTAGATGCCACATAAAAACCCCCTTCTGAACATAGTCATTACTAATATATGTATGAAGGGGGCAAATGTGAACATATTTTTTTGATTTTGCTACTGTACAAATTCATTTGCAATTCTTGCAAATTCCTCCAAAGACAAGGTTTCTGCCCGTCTGTTCCCATCAATACCGATACTCAAAAGCATCCTCCTAAGTTCTTCTTTTGCTTTCCCCATATTCCCGGCAGTCAAAGCATTCAGCAGGGTTTTTCTGCGTTGGCCGAAGGAGGCCTTTACTACCCTGAAATACATTCTTTCATCTTTCAGTACTACCGGAGGATTCTCTCTGAATACCAGCCGCAATATCATGGACTCAACCCCAGGCTTGGGCATGAATGATTCAGGCGGCACTGTCATAATCTTTTCCGATATGCAGCGATATTGCACCGCAACAGTAAGCGCACCATAATCCTTCCCTCCCGGATCTGCACATATCCTCTCCCCCACTTCCTTCTGTACCATAATTGTGATGCTTTCCAGATTAATGTCCTCCTCTATCAGCTTCATTATTATAGGGGTTGTAATGTAATAAGGCAGATTTGCCACTACCTTGACGGGAAAGCTGCCGAAGTTTTCCTCCAATATGGTTTTTAGGTTCAGCTTCAATATATCCTCATTAATCAGCTTGAAATTATCATAACCAAACATTGAAACCTTAAGTATCGGTATCAGTTCTCTGTCGATCTCCACTGCCAGAACCCTGCCTGCCCTCTCACAGAGCATCTGTGTCATAACTCCCAACCCCGGGCCAATTTCAAGGACACAATCATCCTTTGAAAGCTCTGAGCAGTCAATAATTGCTCTTAAAACACTTTCGTCCACCAAAAAGTTCTGACCGAATCTTTTCATTGTCTTAAAATCATATTTATTTATCAGATTCTTCGTTGTTTTCGTAATGGTTGTTTCCTTCAAAGCCATCATCCTTCTCCGGTATCTCTCCTTTTATTTTGCGCAATGCTGCCTCAAGTTCTTCCCTGCTTATCCCATATTTATTCAGGCGGTTCACAAATTGCTTTGAATTTGCATAGCCTATTCCTAACTCAGAACCCAAGCTGCTCCTGAGGCACACGGAATTATCAGCCCCCATAAGGCCGTAATATATCAAATCCGATGTCGAGAAGGTTATTTGAACCTCTTCCGCCTCAAATCTGGCCATGGATAGGGCCTTCAGTATGCTCTCCGGTGCTGCATTCTCTACCCCTATGTCGCCTTCTGCCTCAGCTTCCTCTTTTGGTAAAAATGCATGCTTTACGCCCTTGACCTTACCGGAAATAATCTTTCGTATTTTTTCCCCCATAAAATCAGGGTCGGTAAGTACAATTACTCCATGCCTTTCCTGGGCGGTCCTTATCCTTTCCAATATGTCTTTGTTTATGCCAAAGCCGCTTGTAATTATTATATCTGCATCAACTGCCCGCCGTACGGCAGCGGCATCATTTTTACCTTCCACAACAATTGTCTCTTTTAACATAAATAATCCTCACAAGAAAAAAGCGGCTGAGGCCGCATATTTTAGAATTTGTATCTGGGTTTGTCAAGTACATATACCTTGACAGCTCTCTTGCCATATTTTGCAACATCTTCCGGCGATTCATAATACAAATCAATCCTGTTGCCTTTTATTGCCCCTCCTATATCTGCTGCAAGGGCTTCTCCATAACCTTCCACATATAGATATGTCCCTAAAGGAATTATCCTTGGATCTACTGCAACAATACCGGGTCTTACTCTTAACCCTGAGTAGGTTATGCCGTATTGGGGGTGATCCGGGTGTTTTCCGCAGCTTTCAAAAGTTGCATCATAAGCTGTTGCCGTCATTTTCATCGCCCTTACAAATCTGGTAACCTGTCCTCTGGAAGATACAAAGGTTGTTCTGGTTCCTTCCTCTATCATACCGTTTACGGGCTCCTTAAGCACCTTTTCTTCGACAATTTCCCGCTTTATTTCTATTCCGTTTTCGAATATTACCTTTATTGAGAGCTCTTTCAGTCCCGGGCTTCCTTTCTTTGCTACCCTTGTAATTCCCTTGTCAAGTTCATCACTTTTATTTACTTGATTGGTAAAATCCATTTTCATCTCTATTTTATCAATTTTTTCTTCGACTCTAGTTACGGCGATTCTCGTATCCTCTGTGATTACCGAATCCAGATCAGGTGCCACCCTGTCTTTATCCCCAAGCAGGATCTGAGCCTCTCTCAGAGCACCTTTTACATCGGGGGCAACAGTCAGGAGAACTATGTCTTTTCCATCTGAATTAATCGTAACCTCTCTGGCTCTGGATATCTTTATGTTGGTTCCATCTGTGAGCTTTGAGTCCATATCAATGCTTACCTTATCCTGAGGGCTAATTCTTACACCGTATTCATCCAAGACATCCGAAACAGTATTCTTAAAGGTGCTTACGGCTTTTATTCCGTCAATATCTTCAATGGTAATGTCCTTCTTCATTATGTTATAGACATAAGATGCAGAGAATATCAAACATATTGCAGCAACAGAAGCAATAAGTATGATCGAAAATAAACTCTTGAAACTCTTAGGGTTTATTTTCATTATTCAACCTCCTTTTGCCTTTACAAGGCATGTGCAACGGTATCCAAAGCAAAGACAAACTCATTTTATCCCTATTCAATCCCGTTGTCAAATTTTTGGTTGTTATAAAATGTTTTCATATTACACCAACCTTTGGAAAACCATAAATATCGGCTTTTATATATAATTGCCGCAATAAAAACATTTTATACGTATGTATATGCAAACTGCAGGCGTAATCAGAACCTGCCGTCTATAGAATAGGGGACATCTTTTTTTATTAAAATAATTTTACCATGTAAGGAATATCTTATCAAGAGGATACACCTAAGGAGCAGCAATCCAATCTCCCCTCCCTTTGTTATCCTTGATAACCCCGGTGCAGGAGAAGACAAATCGGTATTTATTCTATTCCAAACAGGCGCTTCCCGTTTTCTTTCGTCTGCTGTGCCACTTCTTCAAAGGATATGCCTTTGATATCCGCAATTTTCTCAGCCACCAGCTTTACATAACCCGGGTAATTTCTTTTGCCCCTATGGGGAGCGGGGGTAAGATAAGGGCTATCAGTCTCTATGAGCAGCATATCAAGGGGCACTTCTTTCACGGCTTCCATTGTCTTTCTTGCATTATTGAAGGTAACAGGACCGCTTATTGAAATATAAAGCCCCATTTTAATGCACTCCACGGCCATCTCGGTACTTCCCGAAAAACTGTGCAATACGCCCCCAACCTCTTTGATACGGGTTCTTTTAAATATATCCATTATATCCCCATGAGCCTCCCTGTCATGTACGATAACAGGGAGCTTAAGCTGTCTTGCCAGTTCTATCTGCTCTACAAACCGCTGCTTCTGAACATCTCGGGGCGATAAGTCATAATGATAGTCCAGGCCGATTTCCCCTATGGCCCTGACCTTCTTATTTTCTGCAAGTGCTGCAAGGACAGCTGCAGTCTCCCCATCCATATTCGATGCATCATGGGGGTGAACTCCTACCGATGCGTAAATAAACTCATATTTACCCGCCAAAGCAATTGATTTGACCGAGGTCTCGATATTGCTGCCGGCATTTAAAATCAACTCTACTCCAT
>JAKPKE010000297.1 GCA_029553855.1 Bacillota bacterium
CATAGTATACTTCGATCACGCTTCCATCTGCTGTTAATGTATACGGCAGTGTAGTTGATGCCGAGTCAACCATGTATCCACCAGGTTTATTGCTGTAGCTTACACTTGTTACTACCGGAGTATGGATCGGTACTGTTAATCCGGTTACCGTCTCAAGTTCTGACCCATCCTTATAGTATTTCACGGAGTAATTGTAAATCTGGCTGTCATCTTCCTCAAAGGTTGCAGTATAGGTCACATTCTTTGTTACTTTTTTAGTTCGTATCGGGCTCCAGTCTGTGAATGTCCAGCCCGGGTCTGGGGTTACCTCAGGCGCCTCCGGCGTTGGGTCATATTTCATTATATTCGAATGCACTACTTGACCATTCGAATCTTCGCCAGCAAGACTGCCATGATCTCCATGATCATACGTCACTGTATACTTGATCGTTACATGTTGATACTGGGCTTTATATTTAACATTCCTGGTTACTGTATCTGACCATTCAATATTCTTGTCGTCATGATATTCACCTAACCAGCCTATAAATTCCCATCCATCATCTGCCTGGACAGCAGGGGGAACCGGCGTATCAGATCCACCGAGCAAGCCTTTATATTCGATATCCTTCTGGGGATTTGTCTGTCCCGGGAATATCCCGTGATCGCCCTTACTGTATATTACTGTATATTTTGGCGGTTGCGGCGGCCCTCCAAGCGGGATCATCATAAAGGGAGTAAAAATGTTATTGTTAATAACTTCTTCTTCCGGCTGAGGGGTATCGTCGTCAATTTCCTCTTCGCCCTGATCCGCATCGCCTTCGGTGCCCTCCGGGGGTATCAATTCGGGGTCCTCACCATGTTCTTCTCCGTCTCCATTATCCCCTGGGGCTGTTTCTTCTGTGATGAAAGGCTGTTCTCCTTCTTCCTGATCACCTTCAGCAAATACTGCAAAACCCATGTTGAGAATCAATGCAAATATAATTAAAAATGCGATGGGTTTTTTTAACTTTCCTTTCATCATTTCACCTCCTTTTCGTTATAAACTGAATTCGCAATTCTGATATTTCTATAAAAAATCAAGCTGCAATTTATGTTTGCAGCTTGACAATCATAGCTAACTTAGCTTTAGATTCATAGCTTTGCGCCGCTAACTTTCGTTAGGTTTGCCCAATCTTTATGTGTTCCAGTTTCCTTTATACAACAGCTTCCTCTGTCTTCATCAGCTGCACGAAGGTCCTTGCCAGAACGGGGTCAAACTGTGTGCCTGCCTTGCTGCTTATCTCCGTCAATGCGTCTTCATTGTTTATTCTGCTTTTGTACGGTCTTTCGCTTATCATGGCTTCATAAGCATCGGCAATTGCAAATACCCTTGCGGTAAGTGGTATGCTCTCCCCTTTCAGCAAGCCCGGATAACCCTTGCCATCCCATCTTTCATGATGGGTCAGTATAAGTCCGTCTACTGCTATGCTCTCCTTGAAGGATCCTATTATATGATAGCCTATCTCGCTGTGGCGTCTTAGGTTCTCCCGCTCCGTCATGCTCAAAGGCTCCTTTTTCTGCATTATTTTTCTGGGTATCCCGATTTCTCCTATGTCATGGTATTCACACAACAGCCTGAGCTCTTCCCTCTCTATCTCGGACAGCCCCAGGCTGTCCGCCATCATGTTACAAAGCTCCTGCAGCCTTTCTATATGGCTCCTGGACTCATAGGAAAGCTCCTCCAGCCTGTCCTTTATATACATAATCATTTCATGTTTTGCTTCCCTGCTCTCTGTCAGCTTGTTAAAGTACATCCTGTCCTCGGCTTTTTTGTATATCTCTTGTATGTCTTCCTCCGCAACAGTTTTGGTCGCAATTCCGAAGCTGGCATTTATCTTGATAAAATCAAGGGGATTTGCCGCACAATCATGCTTTATTCTCTTAACTATCGAAACGGCGGTTTCCTCGGAGGTCCGGGGCAGCAATACAACAAATTCATCTCCCCCTACCCTGCTCACTATATCCTCTTTCCGGAAAGCCCTCTTAATTATTTCAGCCACCCTTTTCAGCGCTTTGTCTCCCATATCGTGCCCAAATGCATCATTTATTAGCTTAAGTCCGCTCAAATCTCCCATTATTACACTGATAGGCAACTGCCTTTTGGTATTCAGCCTCGAAAGCTCTTCCTCAAAGAAATCCCTGTTATACAATCCCGTCAGCTTATCTTTATAGCCGTATTCACGCTTCTCATCAAGGCTGTATACTACTCCGCCTCTTTTCCCTTTGGCATCTGCCGCTCCCCTAGATTTCTTGATCCTGGTAACATCATTATAGAACAGCACTAAAAAATCTCTATTATCGCTGAATATATTAATCAGATACCACCTGTCCAGTTCACCTGTATAAAATTCAAATTTTCTTCTGGCCTTAGGTATCATATTATAGTAGATATCCTTGATCCCGAATAAATTATTTTCATATTCATGGGCTATTTCGGAGATTTTTTTCCCTAATACTTTTTCAGCTTTTATATTTGTGACCATTTGGAAACTATCGCCTATATTCACCAAAATATAATCAATAAATTGACCCTCTTCGTTAACGAGTGCTTTAAAGCTGAGGAAAAAGTCATTCTTTGAAGGATACTCAATCATAATTCCACCTCAAACCGTTTTGTTCTTGCTAGTTTATATTTAAAATATATCACTTGCCTATTTCAATTCCCGTTTATTTCAATTACATCTGCATTTCTTTTTAATTATATTTCAATTACATGATAAAAAGTTGCGAGGTTTTCTGGTTATGGAGTACGGAAATCAGATACGAGATGCGAGATGCGGGGCGCTGGGGCGGAACGGCATGGGGGCCGCTCATACGGCAGGATGACAACGCTGTGCTCAGAATGACACAGGGCTGGCGTTGAAGTATTAAAAAAAGCCCTGTTTACAGAGCTTTCATATAATATACTTATTCGAATTAAGTGGCAGGAACTCAATTCCTATTTTGCAATTATCGGTCATAATAGAATTATTGAAATTATCTCTTATTCTTGACTCAACCTTTTTCAGTGAGTCTTCCTTTGCCCCGTGAAGCATAACAAGTATCTGCTTGTCATTCCAATAGGAATAGACATCTCCTTTTCTGAGGCTTTTTTTCAGTGCGCCTGACATTGCTTTCACATATTTCTTAAGTTCCTCTTCACTTTCCGTCGTGCTTTTGTCACAGTTAATGGTAATAAGGCTCATATAGTCAACAATACCGTCCCTTAGACCTTTTCTCTTGTTGATATTAAACAGAAATTTAAAATATTCCGAATCGCACAGCATTGCCCCATTAGGACTGCTTTCCTCAAGCTTTGCATTAATATTCCTGATATCGGATTCATTCTTCTCATCATAGCAGCTCTGTATTTTGCTGTATATTTTTTTCAAACCCGGAGAAGATTGGATCCCAAACTCCTTGTTCAACAGAAAAGCAATATATTCATAGTGGCTCATTGCATTTCTTATCTGCCCGATTTTCAGCATGGCCTCAATAAGGCAAATATGAAGTGCTTCCTCATAGGGTTCTACTATTATGGCTTCTTCACATAACTCGATTATCCTGACGTAATCTTCCTTTTCATTCAGCATTTCCACTAATCTGAGAAGTGATTTCAGGTATAACATATTGTAATAATTCCTCTTGGGTACCAGCCAGGCTTCATAGGAGTTCTCCGATAGGTATTGCCCTTTATAAAGTTTGATCGCCTTACAATACAGCTCTATTGACTCATCAATGCTTTCCAGCCTTTTGCTCTCACCCTGCCCAATCAGGCTCTCAAACTCTATGGTATCCAGAACCGCGAGCTCTCCGAGCTCAAATGTATAATACCCATTATTGAAGCTAATATTGTAATATTTTGACATATCCAAGCTTTCCGGAATTATTCTCTTCATTGTCTGCCTCAATCTGAATATCTGTGTACGCAAAACATTCTTAGGATTATCAGACTCACTGTCCTGCCAAAGATTTTCTATTATTGTCTCAGGCAGCAGCTTCCTGCCCTTGAAAGTAATAAAGTATTCAAAAAGTCTTATTAACTTGTATGATCTGCTCGAATTCTCCACAAGAGACCGGCCTTCAATACTTATGTCAAAATCACCAAGAGTATGAATATAAAGTCTCATATAATCTTCCCCCAAAAACCATATATCTCCATATTATCCCAGATAATGAGAAGATACATGATATTATATACTATTGTTGGCAAAAAGTAAATTAGTAATGACTAAAAAA
>JAKPKE010000002.1 GCA_029553855.1 Bacillota bacterium
AATAAGCATACATGGTTGCGGATTGGACAATTCCGCTGATGCCGATTTATTACTTGAAGAACAGATGATAAAAGATGGCACGCACCCTATTCTTGGCTCCTGGAGGCTCTACGCTTTTGTGTCTGCCGACGGAAGCTCTAAAGTTGCCAGGCCAACAGTCGAAGAATACAAAACTTGTTATACCATCATTTTCAAACAGGATAAAACTATCGAAGGACAGCCAGCAGGTAATTTATTAACTGGTTCCTTTGATTTTAAAAACCACACTATTAGAATACAATTGACTACAGAGGTTTTAGTAATTTCACCTGAAGATGCCGTTCTTCTTGAAGAAATAATACCAAAAATCAATAAATTCAAAGTAGAAGACGATCAGTTGTTTTTATTCTATCCCGAGAATAATTACTTGTTATTTCACCGTACAATTGAAGAGTCTTGAGTACAATAGCACATATATCGATTGCAACCATTATTATAATGGCTCTTTTATCGCCAACGGTGTTCTCACAGATAACCACGAATGAACAGCCGGCCAGTTTTAAACTGGAAGGGATAAAAGATCCCCCGATGCCAATATTTGTTGATCCTCCCGATATGGAGAAAATACGAGCGGAAGATGCTGCTAACGATACTATTGTAGGTGGGATTCAAAGAATAGCTGTTCCAATTAACATCAATACAAATACTGATTCAGATGGTCAGTGGGAGAGTGAATATAAATTGCCATGTATCACACACCGATATAAATGAATCAATTAATAGATTTAACAACCTGATTAATTAAATTATCATGAAAGCAAATATAAAATTTTTAACAGTTGCCTTATGTCTGGCAGTAGCAGCTCTTTATGGTTGCAAGAAAGATTATTCCAGCGATTTCGAGTTTGAGGATAATTACATTGCCATTGTTGATGAACTAAACAGCTCAGGTAAAGAGTGCATCTCTCCTAAAGATGCAGTTGTATATCCGGAACCCTGGACAAAAGAGGTTGCAGATACATTCACTATTCCTCAGGCCACCATCGAAAACATGAGCACGTGCGGGTTGATTCAAACATTCCTGAACCACCCGGCGGCAATATTAGGCCCCTGGTGCCACTATTGTTCCGGTGGCTACGATGGCATTATATATTTTAATTCCATAATAACTCTAAATCCCGTTCCAGCTGAGCTATTGACACGTGATGATGCGTTTGACTTACTGTTGTTTAGATATATAAACATGATGAAAGAATTATTTAAAGAAAATGATCCCGAAAAAGTCAGCACCTGGTTAGCAGACAACATTGCCATGATTCTTGCTTCAGATAATATCAGATTATCACTAACAAAACAACAAGCCGAAAAGCTATTAGTGGTTTCATTAAGAATATCTGAAACATCTGAAAAGAAATGGGGTTATTATTTGAATGCAAATACACACATCATGGTAAGTGCATTAATATCATTGCAATACGAAGCTTTCCTGAACGATCCCTGTTTCTCTTCCGGCTCACTTAAGACAGATCCGTGGGGTTATAGAATTTGCCATGATAACCCTGCTTTAATAGTGAAATATGTCAGAGATTACCTTAAAGCCAATTTGTTATGAGAACATATAAACTATTGTCGTTAGGATTGCTTGTTTGCATGACATATATACATGCGCAAGCACAACAAACATATACAAGTACAACCGTTTATACTCCGGCAAATACACCTGTAAACGCCTGGCAACTTGTAGCTGGTGAAATGACTCAGGATGAAAAAAACGATTCAAAGAATAATTGGCTGAACTACTATAACAATAGAATTACGTATAAGGGAGAGGCTACACCTGTTTTCCGCAATGGGACACCTTAAAAATAATTCTGGATAATATAGTATAGTTCCTGCTGCTCTTGATCCATCTTAAGCAGGTGGCTTTCTGTGTGTTTGGACTCAGGGAGGGTATAAGTTATCTGATACATGTTATGAGTGATTTCTGCTGCCTTTTTCAGTGACAACGATAAACAGTATCAATCTCAAGGTATACTCCCTGATAACGGAAGAGGTAATTGATTGTCTTCAGCTTACTCAGCGGGAAGGCAATCCGTGAGATAACAAGATGACGAAAGAGATCCTGTGGCTTGGATAGGTGATTTATCTCCTGCCGGGCCTTTCGGACTAAGCTATCTATTTCCTGCTGTGTGGTGGCGGAACCAAAGCTCCTGACCACTTTATAACGCCCCCTTGCCTTGCTAATTATCTGAACACTAGTACTTCCAGAGCTGTTCAACTTGGTGCGGACAAACATATTTCGTTATTTCGGGACACCCCAAAA
>JAKPKE010000152.1 GCA_029553855.1 Bacillota bacterium
GATATTGAGGAGAACTCTAATACCTTCAGCATGCCGGCTATTGACGGTATAATCATTAATGCATTATTTGAAGCCAAGGATGACCCTGGTGTAACACCGGTTTCAGAAAGCTTTGATAAGTATGACAATGAGGGAACCGTATCCTTTACTATGGATAAAGGGGACTATGTATTTACAGGTATTATCGGAATGACTGAGGATGAGGATTATACAGCTGCCGATAATACAATAACGATAATAAATTCTACGCTGCAAAGTCTGGAGACCGGATTACATAACCTGATATTTAATTTCAGCGAAGGAAAGAAAGCAGGCGCAACCCTGGAGATTAAGGACAGCAGGCCTGTGGTTTACAGTGTTCTGGTGAATCCGGCGACTGCAATAGTGACTCAGGGTAAGACAAAGAAATTCAGCGCGGTAATAATCGGCGAGAACTGCGATTCAGTCAGATGGAGCGTTACAGGGAAAGGCGGAGACACAGTCACCGATATTTCTGCGGAAGGTTTGCTGACCGTTGATGCGGACGAAGCTGAGGGAACCGTTCTGACAATCACCGCAACATCATATATTGATACCGGCAAATCAGGCACTGCCAAAGTCACTGTTATCGGCAAAGTTGATGCGGTAAAGCCGGTATTTGTCACGGATCTGGATACAACTGCCCTTACTTACAATGAAGGAGAAACCGCGGCGGAGCTTACTGTCAAAGCTACTGTGGCAGACGAGGGTACTGTCGGATACCAATGGTATGAAAACACGGAAAACAGTACAGAGGGCGGAACAAAAATAGAAGGTGCCGGCAGTGCAAGCTACACACCTTCGACAGGAACCGCGGGAATAAAGTACTATTATGCAGTTGCCACAAATGAAAACTCTGAGGCTACAGGAAATACAACGGCATCAGAAACAAGCCGCATAATACCTGTCGAGGTCAAAGCACTGGTTCACGCTGCAGTGCCGGTAATATCCGCCATTACGGGAAAGAGGTTTTATAAGCAGGGTGATTCTATCAGTGATGAGGATATGTTAAAAATAATGGCTGTCTCACCGGATAGAGGAAGTATATCCTACAAGTGGTATTTAAAAGCTGCGGAAGAGAATGAGCCGGATATTCTGCTTGAGGGCGGGAATGATTACTATATTCCCTCTACCGCTGTGGAAGGTACATTTACCTATTACGTTACAGTAACCAACACTAACAATAATGAAAAAATCACCGGTAACAATACTGCTGCGGTGACCAGTGAAACCATAGAGGTTAATGTCGCAGCTGTGATTAATGCGGCGCAGCCCTATTTCAAAGAGGGAGGCAACCTGTCCGGAATTCTTAATTATCCGGTGGGCGGATCGGCTTCTTCATTGACGGTGGAAGCGACGGAAGACGATATGGAAAACGGAGGGAGCCTGAGCTATCAGTGGTACATGAATACTGTAAAAAGCACGGAAGGGGGAATCAGAGTCGGAGCCGACTCTGCAAGCTATACACCCGATATAAGCGGATTAGGAGCGGATACAATCCGTTACTGCTATGTTGTTGTCACCAACACCAATGATACTGTCAACGGAATCAAAACTGCCGGTATTACAAGCGGTATTAAAACCATATGTGTAAAGGAGAAGGTCGATGCGGCAGCTCCTGTGTTTGAACAGCAAAACAGCGGTACTTACACATATTACAAAGGAGCGAAGGCGAACAGTCTGGAGGTCTATGCCGTTTCAGACGATGGGGGCAGCATCTCCTATCAATGGTATAAGAACAGTATTGACAGCAATACAGGCGGAGAAGCAATAGCGGGTGAAACCGGTAGAATCTGCAGACCATCTACAGATGTAACAGGCACAACATACTACTATGCGGTGGCAACAAATACCAACACGGGAGTAAACGGAAGACAGACAACCGAAGCGGCAGGAAAAGTCAGCATTATCCGTGTAGTGCAGGCTGAGTATAAAGGCATAGCTGTGCAGTTGGTGCCAATCACCGGTGTACCCTATGGCACTGCGGCAACTGCAGCATCTCTCGGCCTGCCCGGAGGAATATCCATAAATATCAGTATAGATGGGATATCAGGTACCGATACCGCATCCATAGAGTGGAATCTGACGAGCTATAACACTTCAATAACAGCAGCACAGACTTTTAATGCGATAGGGACAATCATCCTGCCGGAAGGAGTGCTGAATACCGGTAGATTTTCTCTTGAAGTTGACGTAAGCGTAAGCGTGAATGCAAAACCGCCGGAAGGCGGCAGCGGCGGAAGTGGCAGCAGCGGCGGTGGCGGAGGCGGAGGCGGTGGCAGCGGCGGAAGCAGTTCAACCGCTACCTTACCGGTTATTGGAATATATACAAATGTGCAGGGAGTACAAATATCTGCTTTTGTTGACAGCAATACAAAGGCTGTAAAAGTAGAGCTTGACCGGAGTATTCTGGATAAAGCCTTCAGCAATACGGTAACAGGAGAAAACGGCGAAAAGACTATAGTAGTAGAAATGCCCGATTCTGAGTCAGGAAGCTATAGCATTGGACTCCCGGCAGAAGCACTGGCTTCTGCAGATAAAGACCAAAACATAGTTGTAAGTACTGGTACGGCAAATTTGACCATACCAAATACAATGCTCACAGGTACAGGGCATGAGGCGTCAAAACAGGCAGAAATAACAATAAAAAATGGGAATAAAGATATGCTTCCTCAGGAGATAAAGGATAAATTAGGAGACAGACCATTAATAGAACTGGGTATGACAATAGACGGAAAGCAGCAGCCCTGGGATAATGCCGACGCACCGGTAACGGTATCCATAGCCTATACACCTACATTGGAAGAAATGAAAGACCCCGAACATATCACGATATGGTATATAGACGGAGAAGGAAATATTGTATCAGTACCGAGCGGCAGATATGACCCGGTAACCGGGAGGGTGACTTTTGCCACAACTCACTTTAGTTATTATGCAGTATCTTATGTTCAAAAGGCCTTCAGTGATCTTGGCAGCTATGTCTGGGCAAATAAGCAGATAGAAGTGCTTGCGTCGAAAGGGATCATCAATACCGCCGGAAAGGTCTTCACTCCGGGCACAAGTATAACCAGAGCGGATTATCTCATGATGCTGGTAAGGGCATTAGGGCTTTCAGCAGCTTTCACCTCCAACTTTGACGATGTAAAGCCAGATGACTATTACTTCAAAGAGATAGGCACAGCCAGGAAATTAGGGATTACTTCGGGGATTGGAAATAATAAATTCAACCCGTTTGCAACCATAACAAGACAGGATATGATGTCCCTGACCGAAAGGGCATTGAGAAACATGAAAATAATAAGCCGGGAAGGTACTGCAGCAGATTTGGAGAAATATGAAGATAAGGAAAGTATTGCGGCATATGCAAAGAAAAGCATTGCTGCATTGATAAGAGAAGGGCTTATAGAAGGCTGCGGAGACAGAATCAATCCGCTATTGGATACTACAAGAGCTGAAGCGGCGGTATTCATATATAGGATATATAATACAAGATGGCAGCAGCCCATAGTAATGAAAAGAGAATAATTCAAGCCTGACCCCGATATTATAATCAAATCAAGGGGGACGGTTCATTTTGTATTTTTGCCTATGAATAGCTCTTTTCCAGTATAACTTTTATCAGCTCGGTCCGGTTGTGTATTTTAAGCTTGGAATATATATTCTTAATGTGGGATTTGGCAGTGTTATCGCTTATATGAAGTTCGGAAGCTATGGTTTTGTAGTTTTTGCCTTTCAGCAACAGCTCTGCGACTTCCCGCTCACGCCCTGTCAACTGCGAAAGAGCAGCAACACAGTGCAGGGCTGTACTTTGCTCGCGAGGGGACATTTCCGATAGTGTTGTAAGGTAGGCATGGTCTTTGAGCAAGGCTGATAACTTCTTGTGCAGAAGGGGAAGAATAGAAAGGCTGACGCAAACGACAGCCAATGCCACCAAAGATGCATTATTGCTGCCCGCTTCTATTGCATTTCCAATCATACCTCCCATAAGGACTCCGAGGACATTAGCGGAAAGACCTACCCCCAATATCTTAGCGGGATTTTTATCAAAGTCGAGCATCTCCCCAAGGATGCTCCACCAGAATAAGTCGTATACCCCGCAAGCCCCTAACATAAGCGTATCTACCATAAGATAGCTTGGTGCTGAGCGGTCAAGGCTCATAAAAGCAATAAATGAAAAACCAATCATTGTAATAGCCACATAAAGTATGTAAGTTCTGTTGGTCCTTCGAGGCAGGTTTCTCATTATAAAGAGGGCTGCAATGTAGGGAACGGCCCAATACCAGCTTGCAAGACCCTCCAGATGCCCGAAGGCAGGGTTGAACACCTGATACATAAGCCCTGAGTTAATTGTAATAACAACAACAAACAAATATAAAAGAGCAAGGGGCTTATTGACACCCGGCAGATTATCGGCCGGCTGTGCACCGGAACATAATGTGGCCTTTTGGTCATCACCGGGAAGCCTGAGCGCAAATAAAAAGGCGATAATCAATACCAGCATGGCAAATAAAAGCCCTATTCGCGGTGTTATGTGAATAGCGGACATATTAAGGGCAATCATTATAATATTGGAATAAATAAGTCCGTCTGCGGTGGTTTTGATGCGCTCATTTTTGACCGTGCAGCATTTCAGATAAAAACCCCAGGAAGCGACAAAGCCGCCTGCAAGAAAGGAGCCTGAAATTAGGGCAAAGCCCCATAGCATGGACGGTCTCATAAGAAACGCACCGCTGCACAAAAAACAATAAACAAGGGTTGCCAGCATCAGTTTTTTTGCTGCCCGTGCAGACTTAATAATAAAGCCGGAGGCAAGCAGCCCTGCGAAATGCAGGGCAATAGCCCCGAAAATCATATTGTCCGGTTCGATACTTAAGCTATCCGTAATGGAATATAATATTTGCCCTTCAAAAGGGAAAGCAAGCAGCCACGCAAAAAACAGCGCAAAAACAATTACGGATAACATCCGGTCGTTAATGTATGTATTTGCCTTTTGCACCTTTAATGTCATATCCTTTGCCTCACTTTTATCGATCCGGATCTTTGTACAACAAATAAACCATAAAATACTTCCAAGCATATTTTTCGACTAAATCACCCATATGGGTGATTTAACATTTTATATAAAAATAATATCATAAAATTAATACTTCTGCTTATAATTTTATATTATCTTCTGGAGTATTGTTGCTTGCCTTACCGGCGATAAGCCTTCGGTGAGCGCTCATTTAATATGTAAGGGGGAGAAAAATGAAAAAAGCACTGATATTTCTTGTCTTGTTTACATTTATTCTTAACTCTTTGAATGTGTTTGCCATAACTCCGGATAATCTGCCCCTTGCCGTAAGAATAGAGGCAGAACGCGAAAACCTTGATAAGCAGCAGACAGAAAGACTTAAATTAATTGATGAGGTTAGCAGGCTTCAACGTGCCCTGGAAGTCATGAGGAAAACACAATCGGAGTTAAGGGACGGCACCCTGAGAAGTGTGGCATTTTTCTATATAAAGCTTATGCTGCAAGCGGTCCAGTCCTTAACTCTGGATATCCGTGAAGTTGCACTTAATATCGGACAGGAGCTTCTGAATTTCGACGACCTCTTCCAGACAACTTCAAATGATGACCATGCAAAAGCATTCGTCAAGCTGCAGCAGGCGAGGGACAGGCTGGCCAAGGGCGTGTCGGCTATTGAACAAATAAAAAGCCAAAAAGCACAGGAGGTAAACCGTAAAGAAGACGAGATTGGCATTACAAAAGCCGAGATAGCAAGACTAAAAGAGCTTTATAAAAAAGCCATGGGGGCTGACTATATAGAGAAAGCCCGTGCTGAGAGCATTGCGCTTACTATGGAAAATGCCGATGCCGCAGGAGTTCGGCCTGTTGAGAAGGGGACCCACGGAACTGCTTACGGAGCTGCATTCGAGCAATATCAGAACCGTGTGCAGCTATCCCCGGGAGTGGAGATAACTGAGCCTGTTATGATAAATCAGGACAATACGGGAACCATCAGTATTTTCAGAATGTATTACATATTTCCCGAGCGTTGGGATGGAAGCCTGAATGTGCCTGTAAACAGCCCTTCCCGTGAATACTGGCTGCTTATAAAAAGAACCGAAGACGGCATGTATAAATATATTGACAGTCAAAATCCGCAGCTTGCTCCCCCGGTTATCAAAGCTCAGGCAGGAGATATAGAGGAAGGTAAAGAGGTCGCTTTGAAGGCGGAAGTTGAGACGGTCACAGGGGAGCCTCCAAGAAGGATTTATTGGTTTACCGAATACAGGGAAGCAAATAATTTTGATAATAAAAAGGTCGAAAAGATAGGAGAGGGCCCGGAGATTTCATACAGAATTCCCGATGATTGGCCTTGGGGAGGAATCTTCGTCATAGCTGAAGATAACCTGTATCAGACAACAAAGATGATAGTTGCAGGATATTTCGATCGTGGTTATTATTACCCACGCCGTGACGATGAAGAATTGCGGATTGAACCTTTGCTGCCGGAGCATGGAGACTTGGTATCAATTACACTGTCACTGGAATTTGATAAACTATGTGAGGTAGAAGTTGACTGGTACGAAGGTTTGAATGCTTCAAGCGCAACAACTGTAGGAACCTGGAGCAGGACTGAAGGCGGAAAATACATATGCAGTACGGCTTTTACCTTCACGGCAAAAGGATTTTCAATGATAACCGATGAAGGTGCAGGAATCAAGGAGGGAGATCCGGTTTCAAGCCAAAATATCCGTTGTACTATACGTGCAAAAACAGGTTCGGCAGAGCGAATGAATGCGAGCAAATTTATTAGCGTGAATCTCGGAACAAAGCACCTGGAAGAAAGCAACAAGCAGAAACAGGATGAGGCTATTGCCTCAGTCAATGCAAAGAAGCTGGAATATGATATATCATACAAGAATTATCAGGAACAGCTGGCGAGCCTCGGTAATTACGCCTTTGGAGACGGTATAGACTTGCATTCACTTACCGTCAGGTCAAAGCAGTATGCGGATTGGCGCCTGGGGCTGGCGCAGGCGGACATGGCATGGGGAGAGAATTATACTTTCTCACTTTTCCGCAGCGAATCCGAAAATAGCCTTGCTGCATTGAAGCAAATGTGCCAAAAACTTGGGTTGAACCACGGAATAGATTTGGACGAGGCTATGAAAGAGCCCTCATCGGAATATAACTGGGATGATGTGTTCAAATACAGATTGAAGGTCATAGCCTCATATTTTCCGCAGCTTAAGACGCTGTTTGACCGCAGGAATGCATTGGCGGAAGAATATAAAAAAGCCACAAATGCCAGGGATGCTCTGAGCAGTATGACAAAAGATTTGGACAAGAGCAAACTTGCATTTGATCCGGACACTCTTCCGTTACCGTCAGAAACTATATATGAAATAGGCAGCGAAGCTTATACCCAGCTGGATAATTATCTGGCAATGCTGAATAACGATATTTCGAGAATACCCTCCCAGAGAGATTTACAGCCTGCTGTCCAGTCCGACCACGATGAAATAAAGGTTGAGGTTAACAGCTCTTTGGTCAGGGGGGATGTGGCGCCCATTATTATAAACGGCAGGACCATGGTACCTATCCGTTTTGTGGCGGAAGCGCTGGATTGTCTTGTAGACTGGAGGGGGACAGACAATACGGTAATCATTACTCCCAAAGGGGCCGATAAGGTTGAACCCCCGGCAACGGACAAAAGCCTCAAAATATATGTAGGCGGCAAGCTGATTATACCAGATGTTCCTCCCCGGATTGTAGACGGTAGGACCCTTGTTCCAATAAGGTTTGTAGCCGAGGCATTAAACGCGGATGTGAGCTGGGACGGTGCCTTGAGGAAAGTCATCATAAAAACAAAGTGAAAAAGTAAAACAAAACTATGGGGTCAGGCTTGAAATATTCTAATTCAGGCCTGACCCCGATGACATTATTATCTCAAAGCAATCTAT
>JAKPKE010000011.1 GCA_029553855.1 Bacillota bacterium
TGAAGCTCAGTCAAAGATCCCTGGAGGATTTCATTAAGAAGCGGGCACAGGAATTTGTGAAAAAGGTGCAGGAGGAGTATGGCTTTGATGCATTAAACGTAGCAAAAGAAATAAAGGCACATTCCAGGGAAAAGATGGGGAAAGAAGATATTGACAGGATTATACGGGAGGCCAAAATAAATGTAGATGTGAAGGTAAATATAGAAAATGCGGGCGGGAGGATATAAATGCAAAAGGCGTAGTACAATTTATTATTATTTATTATTTTGCCTGGAAGAGTGAAAACTTGCACAGCAGCCTCATTTGTAACCCTATTCCGTATCTTGACATACTAACTGCATATAATATATAATAATTGATATTAATTTAATAACTATACAGCATTGAAAAGGACAGTAGTAAGGGACGCAATTCTAAGAGAGGCAGTTGCCCGGTGAAAGATTGCCATTTGCCAGCTTATGAAGATCACCTTGGAGCTGAGGAGCTGAAATCATTAAGCTTTTTCGCAGGCATGCGTTATATGCATTAAGTGGTGCATAATGTATATAATATTGATGCATAATATGGGTGGTACCGCGGTATTCTATCGTCCCTTTAGCTTTGGCTGAAGGGACTTTCTATTTTCATATACATTTTGAAAGGATGTTTGGGATGGATAAGTTTAAATTTCTGACAGAAAAAAAAGTAGTTGAAAATGAAAAGGACACAACGGAATATTGGAAAAAAATCGATATTCTCAACAAGTGTGTAGAAACAAGAGAAGGCAAGGAGCCTTTCGTATTCTACGAGGGCCCTCCTACCGCCAACGGCAGACCGGGCATACACCACGTGCTGGCAAGGACATTGAAGGATACCGTATGCCGGTACAAAACCATGAAGGGATATCAGGTCAAGAGGAAGGCGGGTTGGGATACCCATGGACTCCCTGTTGAAATTGAAGTAGAAAAGGAGCTTAAGCTGTCCGGTAAGCAGGACATTGAAAAATACGGCATAGAGGAATTTAACAAGAAATGCCGTGAGTCGGTTTTCAAGTATGTAGGCCAGTGGAGGGAACTGACTGAGAAAATGGCTTATCTGATAGACCTTGATCACCCCTATATAACCTATGAAAACGATTATATAGAATCGATATGGTGGATATTAGATAAATTCAAAAAGGAAGGCTACATCTACGAAGGGTATAAGATTTCTCCCTACTGCTCAAGATGCGGTACGGGACTTGCTTCTCATGAGGTAGCTCAAGGATATAAAGAAATAAAGACAACCACTGTTATTGTTAAGTTTAAGAGGAAAGACTTTGATGAATATTTCCTGGTATGGACAACTACACCCTGGACTTTGCCGTCAAATGTGGCCCTTACGGTAAACCCCAAGGAAACATATCTCAAGGTAAGGCAGAATGATGAAATATACTATGTAGAAAAAACATTGTCTGGAAAAGTGCTTGGGGAAGGGTTTGAGGTACTTCAGGAGCTTAAGGGTACAGAACTGGAATACATGGAATACGAGCAGCTGATGCCCTTTGTGAAAGGTGACAGAAAAGCCTTTTACGTAACCTTGGCCGATTATGTAACTACCGGGGACGGCACAGGAATAGTCCATACTGCTCCTGCATTTGGTGAAGATGACTATAATACGGGAAAGAAATATGATCTTCCGGTGTTGCAGCCGGTTAACAAAGAAGGTGAATTTACAGCCACCCCTTGGGAAGGAAAGTTTGTAATGGACGCAGACCCTGAGATAATCAAGTGGCTGGCAGCGGAAGGAAAGCTTTTTCGGAAGGAGAAAATAGACCACAATTACCCCCATTGCTGGAGGTGCAAGACTCCGTTGCTTTATTACGCAAAACCGAGCTGGTACATTGAAATGACCAAGCTTAGGGATAATCTCGTTGCCAACAACAATGCGGTGAATTGGTTTCCGGAGTACGTAGGAGAAAAGCGTTTCGGCAACTGGCTCGAAAATGTTAATGACTGGGCCCTTTCCAGGGATAGATATTGGGGTACCCCTCTTAACATTTGGAGATGCGAGTGCGGTCACACGGATTCTATAGGCTCAAGAAAAGAGCTGATTGAAAGAGCCATGGAAAAAATAGATGAAAGTATTGATCTGCATAAACCTTATGTGGACGATATTCACATAAAGTGTGAGAAGTGCGGAGGCACCATGACAAGGGTTAAGGAAGTCATAGACTGCTGGTTTGACAGCGGGGCAATGCCTTTTGCTCAACATCATTACCCCTTTGAAAACAAGGAAAACTTTGACGAGCTGTTCCCCGCAGACTACATCTCTGAAGCAATAGATCAGACAAGAGGCTGGTTCTATTCGTTGATTGCAATATCAACCTTTGTAATGAAAACATCTCCATACAGGAATGTACTTGTTGGCGGACATCTGGTAGACAAGGAAGGCCGAAAGATGTCAAAGTCCCTTGGGAATACCGTAGACCCCTTTGAAATGTTTGATAAGTATGGAGCAGACGCTATAAGATGGTATATGATGTATGTATCGCCTGTATGGTCTACCACCAAGTTTGATGAAGACGGCCTGAGGGAAATACTGAGCAAGTTCTTCGGAACGCTGAAAAATGTATACGCTTTCTTTGCGCTTTATGCAAATACCGACAGCGTGAATCCCAAGGATTTCTTCGTAGAGTATGATGAACGTCCTGAGCTTGACAGGTGGATACTTTCAAAATACAACAACCTTATCAGAGAAGTTAATGCTGAGATGGATATATATGACCTTACAAAGGCAGTAAGAAAGATACAGGATTTTATAAATGAGGACCTGTCCAACTGGTATATAAGGCGTTCAAGAAGAAGATTCTGGGCTACTGAGCTTACCGAAGATAAAAAAGCGGTTTACAACACAACATATGAGGTATTGGTAGGAGTATCAAAGCTGATAGCTCCATTTGCCCCATACCTCTCAGAGGAAATATTCAGGAATCTCACAGGAGAATTGTCGGTTCACGTGGCCTATTTCCCCGAGCCAAACGAGGGTCTCATAGATGACAGACTTGAGGAGAGGATGGACCTTGTAAGAAGCCTGGTAGGCTTGGGAAGAGCTTCAAGGGAGCAGGTAAGAATAAAGGTGCGCCAGCCTATACAGAAGGTTTTCATAGATGCAAAATACGAAGAACTGATATCTTATCTGGTGCCGCTTATTCAGGAGGAGCTGAACGTAAAGGAAGTCGTTTTTGAAAGCGATCTGAACAGGCATATAGACTTCAGCCTGAAGCCGGACTACAAATATGCAGGCCCTATACTGGGAGCAAAGATAAAAACCTTTGCAAAGGTGCTTCAGGAAATGGATGCCTCTGTATATGCGCCTAAGCTGGAGGCCGGAGATACAATTACTGTTGAGCTTGAAGGGGAATCTTTTGAGATTAATAAGGATTATGTAATCACAAGTATATCAGCTAAAGAAGGCTTTACAGTAACAACGGAAAACAACCTTTTCGTAATACTTGATACTACACTTACGAAAGAGCTTATTGATGAGGGCTATGCAAGAGAATTCATCTCCAAGATACAGCAAATGAGAAAGAACAACAATTATGAAATGATGGACAGAATAAATATCTACTTTGACGGAGACGATGAGATAGGAAGTGCGGTTTCCATGCACAAGGACTATATAATGAAAGAAACCCTGGCGGATATAATCGAAAGAGTAACGGACAAAAGTCTGGAAGTTCAGGATTTGAACGGGCATGAAACAGGCATGAAGGTAGAAAGAGTCGGTTAACCGATTCTTTTCGCCTTGTTTATATTTATCACGCTTCTCCCGATAATTGAGGATAATACTATGAATCCCCCCAAAAAAGCCCATGGGCCGGGACTCTCACCAAGGGCAAGGAATACCCATAAGGGATTCAATATAGGTTCGATAATAGGTATCAATGTAGCCTCCAGGGCAGAAACATGCTTAATTGCGTAAGCATATAATATATACGGCAACCCAAGCTGAAATACCCCTATAAACAGGATACCAATGCAGCTCGCAGTGTCAGGCACAGAGGTAAACATAAAAGGAAGGCCGATTATTGCCGTCAGCACATTACCCCAAAATACTGATTCTAAAGGATTCTCATCCTTTTGCTTCCTGAGCAGCAAGACTATAAAGGCAAAGCCGACACCGCTTAATATTGCCAGTATGTTGCCAAGAATGCTCCCTGCAGACATCTCACCGACGAAAAAGAGGATCATCCCTCCAATTACCAGGAAAATCACAATCCAATCCAGCCTGGCGATACGCTCCTTAAGGAACCACGCACTGAAAAGGGCAACATAAATGGGAGCGGTATAATGCAGCAAAATTGCGGTAGCCGCAGCAGTAAACTTATTTGCTGCAACAAAGGATATAACAGTGCAGGCGTAGGCAACTGCGGAACCTAATTTGTACCTGTCGAATTTCAGGCTGGGTTTTTTCAATATGACAAGCATGAGCAGAGAAGCTATGAAGCTCCTTGAGCCTGCTATTGCTACTGCATTCCAGTGAATTGATTTAATCATCAGCCCTCCCAGGCTCCATAGCACCGCTGTAATTAACAGAAATATGGTCGACCTGGTCCGGTTATCTTTCAATTTTCCAATTATATAGTTCATATTAGCAGTCCCTTTCAATGTTCCTTAGAACAAATTCTATCAGAAATATTAGTCCAATACAATTGCAATCTCTATGTACACATTACCTATTGCCTATCGTCCATTGTCCATAGCCTGTGCTATAATATACCTATATTCCCATAGTAGGAGGTGGTTTATAATGAGCCTCAGGATTATATACGGGAGAGCGGGAAGCGGCAAAAGTACATACTGCCTCAATGAAATAAAAACAAGCCTGGAGCGGGGGACTGTATCGAGGCATATTATTATTGTGCCCGAACAATTTTCCTTCCAAGCCGAAAAAAGACTGATTGCCGTTTTGGGAGCGAGCGGGATAAACGGAGCGGAGGTATTGAGCTTCGGAAGATTATCCCACAGGGTCTTAGGAGAAGTCGGGGGGATGGTTAGGAAGCATATAAGCCCCTCAGGTAAAAGCATACTGGTATATACAATAATGGAAAAGCAGAAAGAAAACCTGAGGGTGTTTGCCGGGGCTGCCGGCCAGAGAGGTTTTGTAAACACGTTGTGCGGAATCATAAGCGAATTCAAGAGATATAATATTACTGCCGATGTTTTGGACAGTATTGATACGGCCAAGATAAGCGTCCAGTTAAGAGACAAGCTTCATGATATAGGGCTGATATACGGGAAATTTGAAAAAAAGCTCTGCGATAATTATCTGGATTCCGACGACGACCTTGCGTTATTAGCAGAAAAGCTCACAAAAAGTGATATTTTTAAAGACTCGGAAATATGGCTGGATGAATTTTCCGGCTTTACGCCCCAGGAATATGAGGTAATCGGGAAGCTCATGGCAAAGGCTTATAGGGTAAATGCGGCATTGTGCACCGATTGCCTTGCAGATGATATGGTATTGGAGGAAATAGACGCATTTATGCCGGTAAAAGCTGCGGCTGCAAGGCTTATAAGGCTTGCAAAAGATGCCGGGGTAAAGGTGGAGGACCCCGTAGCCGTTAAAAGCAGTGGATTGAAGTATAATGTCGAAATGGCTTTTCTTGAATCACATATGTATTCATACCTTCATGGCATATATAAAGGCAGCACGAAATATATAAGTCTATATGAAGCCCCGGACATATATTCCGAGGTAGAGAAAACGGCCGGGGATATAATAAAAAAATGTAGGGAAGAAGGCCTGAGGTATAAAGATATTGCAGTAATAACAGGGAATCTGGCACATTATGAAAAAGTGATAAGAGTGGTATTCAGGGAATATGAGATACCCTGCTTCATAGACAGAAAAAGGGATATCACAGGGCACCCCCTAGTACTCCTGGTACTTTCGGCTTTGGAGGTCTTTATCGGTAATTGGTCATATGAAGCGGTTTTCAGGTATCTTAAGACAGGTCTCACGGGAATCGGCATGAAAGAAACAGACCTTTTGGAAAACTATGTACTGGCCCATGGCATAAAGGGCAGCAGCTGGGTCAGAGATGAGAATTGGGAGGACTTAAACGATATAAGAAGGGCAGTGTCCATACCTCTTTTGAAGCTCTACGGCAGGATAAAAGGCAAAAACTCAGGGCTGGAAATATGTACTGCGCTCTATGAATTTTTATGTGAGTTGGGAGTGCCTGAAAGGCTGGAGGAACTTGTAAGAAATTTCACCGAATCGGGAGAACTGGATCGGGCCGATGAATACAGTCAGGTATGGAATATCCTTTTGGAACTACTGGATCAGGTAGTTGAGGTTACGGGAAATGAAATTTTGAAGGTTGAGGCCTTTCATGAGATTCTTTCAGTGGGTTTCGGGGAACACAGCATCGGGTTGATACCGAAGGCAATAGAGCAAGTACTCGTAGGCAGCCTGGAGCGGTCCAAAAGCCATGACGTAAAAGCAATATACATATTGGGTGCCAATGATGGCATATTCCCCATGCCCTTCAAGCAGGAGGGAATTTTATCGGACAGGGACAGGGAAACTTTGTCAACCTTGGGAATTGAACTGGCACCGGATACAAGGGGAAGGACTTTTGAACAGCAATATATCATATATACCGCGTTGACGGCAGCTTCAGAATACATGAGATTAAGCTGGTGCGCAGCCGACAGGGATGGAAGGGCACTAAGACCTTCGGTAATTATAAACAGGCTCAGAAGGATGTTCCCGGGAATAAGCCTTGAAAGCGGAATTATTAACAATGAATCCCCAGACAATGCTGAAACATATATTTCAGCTCCCATGCCGACTTTCAATAAACTAACGGCTGTCATGAGACAGAAGGCCGAAGGCAGATATATCAACCCCCTTTGGGAAAGTGTTGCTTCCTGGTACGAGAAAGAAAAAAACTGGAAGGGAAAGTATGCACGGATGATGGAAGGCTTCGATTATACCAACCAGGTTGGACTGATAAGCGGGGAACGGGTAAGGAAGCTGTATGGCAATGCTATATATACAAGTGTGTCAAGACTTGAGAAGTATTTTTCCTGTCCATTTTCATATTATCTGGAATACGGTCTCAAGGCAAAAGAGAGACGAATAATGAAAATAAACGCACCGGATATGGGCTCTTTCATGCACATTGTAATTGACAGGTTCTCCAAGGCAGTAAGCGAAGGGGATATCGGCTGGAGGAGGCTTGAAAGGGATTGGTGTGCAAAAGAGGTTTCTTCGATAGTGGATGAATTGGTAAAAGATGCAGTGGGAAGCATATTCCTAAGCTCCGGAAGATATAAGTACCTTTCAGACAGACTGAAAAGAGTTCTGACAAGAGCGGTTTGGCTGATAGCAGAGCATATCAGGAAAAGTGCTTTTGAACCTGTCGGCTACGAGGTGGGTTTTGGAGAAGGAGAAAAGCTTCCTGCGATAAGATTGGAGCTGCCTTCGGGGGAAAGCATGGTTTTGTCCGGCAGGATTGACAGGCTGGATTGCCTGGAAACGGAAGAAGGCAGATATTTCAGAATAGTGGACTATAAGTCAGGCAGCAAAAGCTTCAGGCTGTCGGATGTGTATTACGGACTTCAGCTGCAGCTTATTACATATCTTGATGCTGCCGGTGAAAGCCTTAGAGGGGAACCCGGAAAGCCGATGATGCCTGCAGGGATGCTGTATTTCAAAATAGATGATCCTATCGTACCGGGCAGCAGGAAGGCATCGGAGGAGGAAATAGAGAAGGCAATAATGAAGAAACTGAAAATGCAAGGTCTGCTTCTTGCAGATGTAAAGCTGATAAAGGAAATGGACACAAGTATAGACGGAGACTCCCTGATAATACCCGCCAGGGTAAATAAGGACGGGGAAATAGGCAAGTCCTCGGCAGCAACGATGGAACAATTTGATATATTAAAACGTCATGTAAGGAAGATTCTATACAGACTGGGAGGAGAAATGCTCAAAGGGAACATTTCCATAAGCCCTTACAGGAAAAAAGGGATGACTTCATGCAAGTACTGCATGTATATGCCGGTTTGTCAGTTTGATATCAGGCTTGCGGGGAATAATTACAGGAATCTCCGGGAAAAGAAAGAGGAAGAAGTCTGGAAGCTCATGGAGGATGAGGCAGCAGAAGGTGGTGATGGCATTGGCACCGATAAATAAGGAAGTTATCTGGACAGATGAACAGTTCAGGGCGATTTCGGAGGATAACTGCAGCCTGCTGGTGGCTGCGGCAGCAGGAGCCGGTAAAACGGCCGTGCTGGTTGAAAGAATAATAAGAAAAATCACTCATCCCAAGACTCCGATAGACATAGACAGGCTTCTGGTAGTAACCTTTACCAATGCCGCAGCTGCCGAAATGAGGGAGAGGATAGGGGCTGCCCTGAGCCGTGTGTTGGACCAAGTACAGGAGGATAACGGTCAGGATGATAAAAATCTTCAAAGGCAGCTGACCCTTTTGGGAAAGGCCAGCATTACAACTATACATTCCTTCTGCCTTGATGTGATAAAAAACAATTTTCATATGACAGATCTGGATCCGGCATTCAGAATAGCTGATGATACTGAGGCCCTGCTGTTGAAGCTGGAAGTTTTGGAGGAGCTTTTTGAGGCGAAGTACGACCCGGAGAACTGTACGGAAGAATTTTTAAACCTGGTGGAATGTTATGGCGGCAAGGATGACAGCAAACTTATGGACCTGGTTTTAAATGTTTATGAGTTTGTCCAAAGTCACCCATGGCCCGAAACTTGGCTGAAGGAAGCCGTAGAGGATTTTAATCCGGCCGACGGTATGGATTTTGGGGATACAAAATGGGCAAAGGTTTTAATGAAGAGTATATTCCTGGAGCTGTCGGGGCTTCAATGTGCACTGGAGGAGGCAATCTGCAGGGCGGAAAGGTCGGAGGGGCTTTTTCCCTATGTCGCTGTTTTTCAGGAAGACAGACTAAAGGTAAATGACATGCTTAAAGCCTGTAGTGCGGAAAATGGCTGGGACACTCTTTATGAAGGATTCAGGAATCTTGAGTTTGCACATTTGCCCAGGTGCGGGAAGGGAGCTGATACTGTAGTCCGGGAGGAAGTGAAAGGCATCAGGGACGATGTCAAGGGCAGGCTCAACAAGATGAAAAAGGAGCTTATTGGCGGGGATTCCGGAGAATTGACTTCCGACATGAAACTATTGTATCCCATCATAAGCAGTCTTGTCGGTCTCGTATTGGAATTTATGGACAGGTACCGGGAAAAGAAAAAGCAGAAATGCGTAATAGATTTCAATGACCTGGAGCATTATTGCCTTAAGGTTCTGGCTGAGCGAAAGGAAGGGGAGGTTTCTTCAACTCAGGCAGCCCGCGAACTCAGGGAGCATTTTGAAGAAATATATATTGATGAGTACCAGGACAGCAACCTGACCCAGGAAGTAGTATTGAGAATGGTCTCCAGGGAGGATGAGGGCAGGCCGAATATATTCATGGTCGGCGACGTAAAACAGAGTATTTACCGGTTCAGACAGGCAAAACCCGAGTTGTTTCTAAAAAAATACAATACCTACTCCGAGGATTCGGATGCGCCCTACAGGAAAATAAGGCTGTATAAGAACTTTAGAAGCAGGGAGGATATAGTAAACGGGGTAAACTACATTTTCAGCCGGATAATGTCCGAAGGCTTGGGGGATATAGATTATACAGAGGATGAAAGACTTAATGCAGGGGCAGTTTTTGATATGCCCGAATCACCGGGGTGCAACCTGGGGGGTGCAGTTGAGCTTCATATAATAGATAGTAAAGAGGGGGTCTCTGTGGAAATCAGGGAGGACGATGAAAGCCCTGATGATCCTGATGATCCTGTTTTGAACCCGGATATTGACATTGAGGATATGCCGGATTCCGTACAGTGTGAGGCCAGAGTAGCGGCGGTCAGAATAAAGGAAATTGTGTCGGAGGCCGCCGGCACCGGGTATATGGTGTTTGATAAGGCTATGAACAAGTATAGGCCGGCTCGGTATAAAGATATAGTTATATTGATGCGGACAACCAAAAACTGGGCGGATGTGTTTGCAGAGGAATTGAGTCTTCATGGGATACCTGTGTTTACGGATACGGGGCTAGGATATTTCAGAACTATCGAAATATCGACAGTGCTGTCATTGCTTCAGATTATTGACAATCCTTTGCAGGATATACCGATGCTGGCAGTTTTGAGGTCTCCTGTTGCAGGGTTCGGCACTGAGGAGCTTATTGATATACGGCTCTCTGATAGAGAGGTTACTTTCTATGAGGCAATGGTTAAAGCTGCGGCAGAAGACGGGGAACTTGGTCATAAATCGGCAGATTTCTTAGAAAGGCTGGACCATTGGAGGGAAAAGTCCCTTTACCTTTCTACCGACGAGCTTATATGGTACCTTTACAATGATACCGGATATTACAGCCTTGCAGGTGCCATGCCCGGCGGCGCCGTCCGGCAGGCCAATCTCAGGATGCTTTTCGATAAAGCAAGACAATATGAGGAGTCAAGCTTCAAAGGGCTTTTCAACTTCATTAATTTTATAAACAAGCTCAAAGGCGGCCAGGGGGATACGGGGAGCGCAAAAATCCTCGGGGAGAAGGACGATGTAGTAAGAATAATGAGCATTCATAAAAGCAAGGGTCTGGAATTTCCGATAGTTTTTGTATGCGGCACCGGGAAGGGGTTCAACCTTACAGATACGACAAAAAGCATATTGCTGCACCACGATTTGGGAATAGGTCCCGATCTGATAGACCATAAGCGGAGGATATGGTACCCTTCAATATTTAAGCAGGCATTGAAATATAAGATAAAGCAGGAAAATCTTTCGGAGGAAATGAGGATACTGTATGTGGCCTTTACCAGAGCCAAAGAGAAGCTTATTATAACAGGGTCGGTAAGAGATATTGCAAAAAACGCAGCCAGGTGGAAAAGCACCGGTTCCACAGAGAACAGAAAGATACATGAGTTTGATATACTAAAAGGTAAAAGCTATATGGACTGGATTTGTACTGCTCTTATGGGACATCCCTCGGGTCAGCTTGCGGAAAGGCTTGGAATGCATAGATCAGTCCCCTTTAATGAAAAGGACGGTTCCAGGTGGGATATAAGACTTTGGGACAGGGAAGAGGTTTTAAACAAAGCAAAGGCTGAAGAAAGCAGCAAGGATAAGCTGGCGGATGAAGCAGCCTCTGCCTCTGCAGGGCCTGAAGCAGGGGATCATATTGAAATTTTGAAAAGGCTGGAATGGAAATATCCGTATTCTGCTTATGAGAAGCTGCCGGTGAAAGTTACCGTTACGGAGCTTTCGCAAGAGTATCCCATACAAACAGTTGCAAGCATTAACAAAAGACCCGGGTTCCTGGAGGAAGTGACGGAAATGACTGCCGCAGAGAAAGGATCCCTGGTACATTTTATACTGCAGCATATTGATTTTAAGGGGGAAGTCACAGAGATCGGCATAAAGGAGCAGATTGAAAGAATGGTTACGGATGAACTTCTGACAGAGGCACAGGTACAAAATGTAAATGTAAAAAAGATAATCATTTTTATGAAATCGGCTCTGGGCAGAAGGATGATTGAGGCACCGAAGCTTTATAGAGAAATGCCCTTTACAATGGAAGTGAAGTGCTCGGAGGTGTTTGGGAATTATGCCGACTGTGGGCATGAGGATGAGACAATAGTACTGCAGGGTATTATTGACTGTTATTTCGAAGAAAACGGAAGGCTGGTACTGGTGGATTATAAGACTGATTATGTGCCTTGGGGGGAAGTAAATCAGCTTAAGGAGAAATACGGCACTCAGATTGAATACTATGCAAAAGCTCTAAAACAGATAACCGGCAAGGAAGTTGCGGGGAAATACATATATTCATTTTGGGCTGACAGTGCTGTTGAGTTATAGGTGCATAGCTTTGGGGAGTTGGGGTATGTCATGTTTTATAAATCCGTAAATGAAAGAGTAATGAAAATAAAACTTATACCGGATGAGAAAAATGCCTTCATAGAGGAATACAAGCCCTTTATAGCGGCTTCTGTTGAAAAGGCAACCGGAAAATACGTTTCCTATGGTCGTGATGAAGAGTTGAGCATAGGGCTCATAGCCTTCGATGAGGCGATAGTCAATTATGACAGCGAGAAAGGAAGCTTTTTAAGCTTTGCCGGGAATGTAATAAGAAGAAGGCTTATTGATTATTACCGGAAGGAAAAAAAGCATAACGCAGTTACATGCATTGGTGATTATTCAAATGAGAAGGTTGATGAGGATGAAACATCCGAATACATTGCAGTGGTCGAGGAATCCAGGGATAAATATTATCAGGAGGAGATAAACCGGCTAAGAAAGCAGGAGCTTGAGGAACTCAAGGAGGAGCTTTCCGTATGGGGACTGAAGTTTTCTGATGTGGCAAAGAGCTCCCCAAAGCACAAAACAACAAAGAACTCATACCTGCAAATAGTAAAATACATAATAGACAGGCCTGAGCTGGTCGATAAAATAAGGACAAAGCAATATCTTCCTATTGCAGAAATTGTGGAAGGCACAAAATTACCCCGAAAAACTATAGAACACTCTCGAAATTATGTAATAGCGGCAATGATAATATTAACAGGAAATTATTGCTGCATACGGGAGTTTATAGACTGGGGGTGGAAAAAGTGAAAGCAATAGTCGCAGAAATCGATAAAGAACAAATGATAGTTATTACAGCTGAAGGAGATTTTATAAAAGTCAAAAGGCAGATGAAAGCTGCCATAGGGGATGAAATAGAGCTTAAGCCGCAGAAAGCATATCTGATATACAAAGGACTGGCAAGGGTTGCTGCTTGCTTCCTCGCGTGCATATTTCTGTCCACAGGGGTATATGCATATTTTACTCCCTACAGCTATGTCAGCGTAGATATTAACCCCAGCATTTCAATATCCTTGAACAGGTTTGAAAGGGTATTGTCGGTGAATCCTCTGACGGAAGATGCGGTCAGCATAATAAATAATACAAGGAACTTAAAGAATCAGGATATTGACAGGGCACTTTCGGAAATTATTAAAAGTGCTTCCGATGAGGGCTATATAGATCAGGAAACAGAAAATCAAATTGTGGTTGTGGTTTCAACAAAGGATCCGAAGCAGGAAAAGAAGCTTGAGGATACAGTGACCGCTGCCACAGAAAAGGAACTGCTTAAGGTCAATAAGAACTCCGGCGTTATGGTTGAAAAAACAAGTGTGGCAAGCTATAAAACTGCTTTATCCAACAAAACATCTCCCGGGAAAGAGATGCTCTCCGGTAAACTGAAAGAGGTAAATCCGGAGATTAAGGACGAAGAAGTGAAAAAAATGTCCGTTAAAGAAGTCATGAATATGATAAAAGAAGGCAGGGAAGCTGCAAAAAAAGAGGAAAAAGATAAAAAGGGCAGAGATAAGGATAAGAACCAAGAAGAAGATGCCCTAAAGGATAAGGGCAAGGATAAGGAAGAAGGTAAAGGAAAAGAAGAGAATACCCAAAAGGCTGGCGGCAGAACCGGATATGGAACTGAAGAAGCTGAAAAAGCCGAAGAAAAAGATAAGAGTAATAATAGAAACGATGAAAAGAAAAATTCAGGTGTTGGCGCTTCAAAAAAAATTGACGAAAATGGGCATAAAAGCGATAAAAGAACAGAACTCGGGGAAAAGGAAAAAGAAGAAAAGGATAAAAAGGATAATTACAGCGGGGAGGACAGTAAAAATGAAAACAAAACATACAACCACAGGACTTGGGGCAAGAAGAATGCAAACGAAGTAAAAGATAGGGAAAAGAACAACAGCAATCTCAAGATAAATACAAAAGACAATAAAAAATGGCTGGGCAGATAAAAGCAGTAAACGGGTTACGGGGTTCCGTACCCGTTTGTTCATATTTCACCCAAAAGGGTGATTTACAAATGGCAAAAAAGTTGTAGAATTCAGATATAAAAATTTATGTCTCCGGCATTTGGGGAATAATGAGAAAGGTGGTATGCTGCAATGAAGAAAAAAAGTTGTCTTTTAGTATCAATATTACTGATTTTGGCCCTTCTAACGGGCAATATTGCTGTTTTTGCCGACATACAGCAGGATTACAGGAATGAATGCCTGAAGAAATTGAATGATTACTTTAGTTTCTACCTTAATGACAAATATGAATATATGAGTCAGGTAAAGCTTGATAAGGAGCTTTTCAGGAATGAAATATCCACCATGAACTTCAGCATCAATCCTAACCTGAAAGAGGGCTATGCCGAGTATGGCAAGAATACCCTGACAGGCTCCTATGACATGGTGCTGAGGGAGGATCCCCTCAAGAGCGATACGACAACACTCAGACAGGCAATATTTCATGAAACCATACACAGGTTGGAGGATATTAACGGCGATTTCAGTGTCGCCAGTAGAACTCCTGCCTATGACGAGCGCAATACCGAATACATGCAGCACCTGCTGCAGGAGGTCGGACGTAAGCTTATGCAAATTGAAGACCTGGCGCGGAAGGGCGCAGGGGAAAGCAGCATAACCGCACAGATTAAAGAAATGCATGCCATATTCGGATCCTTCAGGAATAATTCGACCTACTTCCCAAATAGTGTGGACATGGAGAAATGGTTCGGCTTCAAATTCGACCTGAATGCCATAGAGGAAAACTATATAAAGAATTCCAAATATTCGATATTGAGAAAACTGTTTGCGGAAAATAAATATAAACCTGCAGCGGCTATTCCGGCTTCTTCCTCCGAAAATGGCTATTGGGTGTTGAAAAATGTTGAAAAGAATATCGGCGATTCCGTCAGCGACGGTCATGTAAAGGCAAATCCGGCAATAAAACGGACCAGTTATCAGATAGCTCCCGGAAGCGGTGCCATGTCCACTGCCATCGATTGGTTCGGTGATGAAATCACTGTGGTCTCCAGTCATACATTTTATATACCGACTACCCTGACTTCAGGTCAGACAGCGGTTATTACCCTTGGCGCAGCCGATGGAGGCAGTTCAATAAGTTCGGCATATATCAGCCATTCAACATCGGTAAACATGTGGATAAACCATGGCGGCAGCTGGACCCCCTATGGGAATGGAGGAACGGCAAGCACAGAAGCATTTGTGACACAGGACAATCCGGATCCTATGCTGATGAGAACCGACAAGATAATTGAGTTTATTGTACCGGGAAAGGCGGATGCTTTTACAGCTCATTTCACGATACAGGGAGGCAGTGCCCCGGGTCCCATGGTGATCAACTATGATTATGTGTTTGTTGAGAATATTACTCAGGCGAGTAACAAAGATTACAAAGCCGGATATGAAGGGTTGTCCCCCTGGGCGGCACCTGTGGTAAATGAAGCAATTGCTGATAAATTAACAACGGAAAAGGTACTGACAGATTTTACATCACCTATCACCCGTGAACAATTTTGTGAACTGGCAGTATTGCTCTATGAAAAAATGAGTAATGCCAAGGCTGCACTGCCGGCTTCCAATCCATTCAGTGATACGACAAACCCGGAAATACTCAAGGCTGCAAATCTTGGAATCGTGGGCGGTGTAGGCAGCGGGAAATTTGCTCCGGGCAACAATGTGACCCGTCAGGAAATATCGGTAATGCTGATGCGTATATTGAAGAATATAAAACCGGCTATACCTGCAGCTGCAGAATTCAAGTCAAAGTTCCAGGATACAGGCAGTGTCGATTCCTGGGCTTTGGATGCTGTAAAGTTTATGAACGCAAACGATGTGGTGACCGGTTCAAATGTAAATGGAGCATCATATATAAATCCCAAGGGCAATACGACAAAAGAGCAGGCTATTGCAATGGTTTTGCGAATATACAAGAAATTCAAATAGATGTAATACCGGCTTTTCAATAACTTGCATATTTGGAGAAGAATGCGACACAACAGCCCTCAAGTTTGTTGATTCCCTTGAGGAGAATTACATAGTATATCGATGCACACGGGTTATGATTTTGACAGGCCATAGGCATAGTAAAAAGCTAGATATTCTTTTCTGTGGGCTGCCTGTGGAACTCCACATGCAGTG
>JAKPKE010000055.1 GCA_029553855.1 Bacillota bacterium
TTCTGTAGTTGGCCTATAAATTTGCCCCAGCAGGCTGGCCACCGAGTATTCATTTTTCTTGTGACCGGCCAGGCGAAAGTACTCCATAGCCTTTTTGAACCGCTCAATATCCACCTGGTTTTCAATGTACATATCCTGGTAAAGCCAGGCCATCTGCGAGTTGATAAGTCCGGTGGTAAGATAATCGGTGGTGCTGAGCGCTACTTTTTCTGCCTCGGCGTAAACCTCGATGGCCTTCCGGGGGTCGTTCATCTCTTCAATGCAGATGCCTTTATAAAGTAGGGCCTTGGCGTATTTTTCCCCATCCCGCTTTCCCTTGTAATAATTAACAGCAACATTTATAAGGGAATCATTCCGCAGGGGTATGTAATTCTTATGACGCGCCTGAGTCAGCAACAGGGCATAGTAAGCCCTTTCACGCCGTGTGTTGAGCTCATCCGGCGAAATGTCTTTGAGGATTTTATAAGCGGTGTCCGGATTATCGGTCATCATGCTGTCTACAGACGATAAAAACAACTGGCTCACGGGAGGAGCTGTACGACATCCCCCAAGAATTAAGGCAAGTAAAAGGAAAAAGGAAAGTTTTTTCATTTTTAACCGGGCACAGGAAGCAAATATAGAGAAAAAAGAAGCTTAATTCCTTATGTTACCTACAGAAAAAATATATGTTTAATTACGATGTTCAATTCTCTTCACAAAGAAACGGGGATTTTTTTATACATCAAGGCTCCCGGTGCTTTTGCTTCCTGTTCCCTTTGTTGCCACCATAAGAAAGGGAATTTTTTCTTTTGCCGAGGCTTTCCTTTCTTTTGGTGTCAGCAACCTGCTTGAAGGGAATATGGAGAAACAGGCAGATGTGGGTTATTTGGAGGAGCTTGCGTTGCTGGTTAATGAGCTGAATTTGGAGGTAAGCTGACTTTTTGTAAAAAACCCCGGATCAAAAGTGGATGATCCGGGGGTGTTATAAGGAGATATTAAATCAAAAGGGTCAGTTGCAATTTATCAAATAACCTAATCCCTGACACAACGTACAGAAAACCCGTGCTCCTTGTAGTGGTAGTTCCTGCCTACGGCGCTGCCATAGTAGGTCAGGTACCGGAACCAGGCGTCATCTGTATTGTCCTCTGTAGAACTCCACCAGTAACCGTTGTAGCCAACGCTGTAGAATGTCCCATTGCCTTCTCGGTAGCCCCCCGGAAGAGCTGAGAATCCGGACTTGTGTCTGTATTCAGGATAATCGGTATTTCCTACAGTTCCTTCATAGGTTGAACTATTCCAGCCACTATCAGTAGCCAGTGATTTAGCAATTTTTGACCTGTCACCACCAGTGGTTCCGTCGTAATTATGCCCATTGTCGGCCAGATAATTTTCCATCTGTGTCCACTCTGCATCGCTGGGCAGGTGCCAGCCATCAGGGCAAATGCCTTGTACACCACTGGGATTTGCGCTGTTGCTGGTTGACCCTGCCATGGCTGCCGTCCAGTTGTAGAGTACTCCATAAGTTGTGTAATTCGCAGTGGCCTTGGCTGCTGCTCTATCTGTACCATTGTAACCGTACACGTAATAATAGGGTTCTGTGTAAGATCCTGTTGCAGGACCTACTACACTTGGAAGATAGGCCAGGTTTTCGGCCATCCAGACCTGTTCACTGATGGTGACGGTTTTGTACACTTTGCCGTCACGGCTGTCTTTAAATGTATTGGGCGCGTCTTGTGGAGTGCAGGAGTGTAACAGCGCTCCTGCAAGTAAGAAAAGCATAATTTTTTTCATATCTGTAAGCTTGTGTGTGATGTAGTATAAACGTAAACGTAGCTGCCTGTTCTTTATTTCTCTGAAAAGCGAATTGTTATGATAGGCATAAATTATCGTCATTTCTGGCTTAATGACAGGACCTTTCTTAAAACTTTAAATAACTATTCTATAACACTTTAAACTTATGAGATAACACCTTCTTTATCCATCATGACTGTGAATTCGGTAGGTTTTAGTTTGAATTTGGGAGGTTTGAGTTTGAATTTGGCAAAATTAAGAAAAATATAAATCTGAAAGAGAACATGAAGGATTTAAGTATCTATTAATTTCAGTGTCCCGCTTGTCCCGGGTGCCCCGTCCGGGCTGGATGGGACAGCTTGTCTATCAAGTCTGCTTTTATGTTAATGTTTATAAACCGGTACCGGGCAAACGCCCTACTACCCTCTTTGTGGCCGCTTAGGCTGCCGACCAGGTTAGGATCCTGCACCTTATTGTAAAGATTTCCGACGAAAGTGCGCCGTGCCAAATGCGAAGAAGCAATATCGGCAATGCTTTTTTGCTCCACCTCGCCGGTGGTGGGATTGATCACCGACACTTCCCTGGTGATGCCGCAAGCCCTGAAGACTTGTAGTTATGTTTGGTGCCCGGGACAGGACTCGAAGCTGCACAAGATTGCTCTCGCTAGTGTCTGAATCTATCTGCTTTATTGGTTTATCACTCTAGATTTATGCATGTTACAGCATTATATTATAACCTTAGGTAAATAATAAGTATCATAATTGGTAAAATTCATTCAGCTCTCACTCCTCATTTTCCCAGAATTACTCAACCCTGAAATACAATGCTATGATCTGCGCACAGGTAAGTTTGTTAACCTTCGGCATAAGTCCATCAGGAGTGCCCCATTTCAGGGCATCCTTACGAATTTTAATCCATTCTCCAATATATATATATTACTCGTAACCACTTGTTCAGCCTTAATGTTTTGAACATATTTTTTCATTTCTATAATAGATACGAGCAGAAACGACCATACCTGATTATCAACAACTTAATAAGCTTTTGTTTCTGTTCATACAAAAAGTGCTATAAGAGTATTCATGGAAGCTGAATAATAGTAAAGGAAATCGATCTGTTGCGGTTAGCAGATTTGATGGAAAACATCCTCAAAAAAAGAATTTTGTGACACAAAAAAAGAGCTTCAATAGTAACCTTAACAGAACAACAACCTCTGCTGGTATATACTGAAACTCCAAATATTGGCTTTTAAAGGAAGTGATTTAAAATCACCCCCTTTAAAAGCCGTAGGTAGACGCCAGGGATCATTTATTGTATAAACAGCTCTCTGAGTTTTTCTGATTCATTGATTAGCTTCTCCGAATTAGTATTCTTCAATTTCAGGAGGTTGATAAGCTTCCATTGAATAGACGGATATTTTTCAAAATATGAGTATTCAAAATGCTCCCAATCCGGGTTAGCCATTTCAAAGCCAATCAAGAATCGTTTATCGTTGTCATTCAAAAACCCGTTAACGCTTTTGATCAGCTTGTTACGAGTTTCCTCATACTCTTCGTAGGTAAAGGGTATATCCGTCATACCCTCAAATTGATTATGAAGCGCTTCGCTTTGATCGATAAAAACAGGATCAAGTGATTCGTGTATCGGACGGTCACTGCCCAGTAAACAAAACAAAAAACCCTCTTTCGCTTCCAATATTGGCATATCCATATATTTTATATCGAAGAGGTCACGGGGATGCTGCCTGGATAATGCGGCAGCCATTTTGCCTCCGTAAAGAAGTGTTTTGGGCACAATATCGGCTTCACAGTACAAACCGAATTCTTTCTGAGCCTTGTTGCAAAGAGGCAGTCTGAGTACTTTCCCTCCTATGATGCCGCGCTTAGTCTGATTGACTTCTATCTTGATTTGCTTCCCTCGGTATTCACATAAAAGTTTACAGGTCGCAGGATTTGGCACAATGTGTATGCCTTTTAATGACCTTTTAGCTCTGTCAGAAATGGCTTTCAGATGAGCATTAATATTGAAGATGCTCGTCTGCCTGTCTTCCAAAGGAATATAGGTTAAATCAATATCTACCGAGTACCTAGGCAAATCTTTCAAAAACAGATTGATGGCTGAGCCTCCATGTACTGCGAATACTCCTTCATCAGTAATTATTGGCATCATTCTCAACAGAAGCTCTACCTTTTGCGCATAGTTATTATTCATAGTCCGCCAGTTCTCTTGGTATGGTTATGTCATATTTACCTATGTATTTTCCATTGGAAGCACATACACGTTTGCCGCTTCCCAATGCTATCACACCTGTGTTTATAGCTTTAAACCAGGAATGGCCTGACTTCTCTGCCATATATAGAAACAATCTCTTGACCTTTACCGAGGTACATGCCTCAAGAAGCTCCTGTACCAGTTTTGGGCGCAGCGTAGTCAGCATCTCCATCACATAATA
>JAKPKE010000058.1 GCA_029553855.1 Bacillota bacterium
AATATTTGTTATTCCAAGTTTATTTAATGTTGCTTCTCCCGGAATACCTAAAGCAAATCTTAATTCATCAAAACTTAAATTTCTGTTAAGCTCTTCAAATACTATTTTTTGAAGTGATAAAAGAACTGCGTATTCGGTATCCAAAAGCGTACCGTCAATGTCAAATATAATATAATTGTACATGCTATCCTCTATATTTATCATTCTTCTTCCCAGTAATCCTCCAAATCTCTTCCGTGACACGATAAATCACAGGGTTATTTATCCATTAGATTAATTAAAGCTTCTTTGTTCTCTTGATGAAACCCTTTTATCATTTCGCAAAAATTAAATTTGCTGCATTTGTTGCCTTTCTCAATATAGCGTATTTCAGCATGATTAAGGAGACCAACTACTTGTAAATTAATCCAAATCCTTTTGCATATAAACTACATCAAAGTGACGGTTGAATTTGTTTCCGACATTTTTAAGTGAACCGCAAGTTATAAATCCATGCTTGCGGTGAAATCCTAAACTTTGTTTATTTTCCGATGAAATTTCCGCAATAATATGTTTAATCCCAATTTGTTTAGCATCAGTTTCCAATTTCTTGAGGCACTGCTCACCGATGCCCTTGCTAACATAATCCTGTGAAATAAAATAAGTAATATTAGCCGTCTCATTAAATGTTGAGAAAGGATTATAAGCGCTTAAAAAGCAGAATCCGACCACTTCGAGAGTTTCTTGAATTAAGATGGAGTATGCGGGATAGCCGTTCGTTTTTTCCAGTATTCCTGCAAAGAATTTTTCAGATACTGCAGATGCAGGAAATGCAGCTGTGCCGTTTTCAACATAATAATTGAATATCCCTATTAATGCACTTTGGTGTTCCGTTCCTAACTTCTCAAACTTAATATTCACTGTTATTTCCCCCTGTAATAAATATTTATGATTCCATCTTTTGAGTACCCAAGACACTCACGCTCCCTGCCCGGCTTTACTTGCCGCAGCGTGAGCGCATTGTTTATCTGATGTATGGTGCCGTCGATTATGCTTCTATTGTCCCTCTTGGGTTCAAATCCCTCACAAACTCCGCATAGGAGTTTGTACCTTATAAGAACATTGTGTCACAAAATAGTAATTTTCAAACTTAAATTTTAATAAGGGTTATTATAAAAATATACCCATACAGCAATAATCATAATCAATATAATTACAGAAACTATTCCTAAAGGCTTGTTTTTGGTAATTATTCCGTATATTATGCCTACTATTGCGGCTATTGCAAGAGCAATACCCAATGCCATACCTCACCACTCCTTTATTTTAATGTTTCTATTTAGTATCACTTTTTAAAAGATTTGGATTCTAATTAAATAAAATCGCACTTATTTACGAATGCGTCAAATATGAACATTGGGTCACAATTTATATTTATGAATATGACTATGGTCCCATAATATTGACAATTAGTAGCGTTAAAGTGCCAATAAAAAAACAATACCATGTGGTATAGACAGATAAACTAAGATTGAGTTATCATTATTTTTCTTAACAGCTATTAATCCAGTAATAGAAGCAATAATAACAGATGAAAACATAAGATAAATGACTGTTCCCAATAATGGACTGTTGAAAGGATTTGGATATTCGATGGTTTTCCCCTGTATGGAAGAAATCATACCTCCAGCAACAGCTAATGCAATAAAAGCAATAAACAAACTTACTGACCATTTTCCAGCAGGTGTTTTAGGTAGAAACGTCATTTTCATGAAATACACCTTCTTTCATAATGTACTACTGATATTAAATATAAGAGCAGAACTTCTAAAATAAATCAATCTGCACCATCTGCCGTATAACGTGCCGCCGTTCCCGAAGTGTCCCGAAGGGACATTTGGGCATCGGCCGGGAACCGGCTGATGGGCGACGTGCGAGCTTTGCGAGCACAAGCCGTGCCCCTTCGTGGGCGACGGCACGATAAGGGGACGAGCGAGCAAAGCGAGCGATGTCCGCTTATTGTGGTACGGGATTTACGACGTCCCTCGGCCTTAAAGCGATGGCTAAGCCTTAGAGGTGCTTGCAACTCTTGGCGAAGGCGAGCTGGGTCATGCCTGACTTAGGCCGAGGGATGTGGCGCGCCCGCTCCAGCCCTGCCCAAAACCCCTCGCCCCGCTGAGATTGCTATCCGCGCCCTCTGCGTGAAGCCATTGTTAGACGACGTTAGTTGTATTTATCTATTCCGCTTACTGAAATAATCATCAAATACTAGGTTTGTTACTTCTAACAGTCCGTTATACCAAGCCTGTGAAGTTTCCATCATGTTTCTATTCTCGTTATATGTAAATAAACTCGGATCATCACTTTCCTTTGATTTTACGTTTGCATGATCAGGTAATGGCACTTTTATGCCATCTTCATTAAAAACTAATCTTGCCCATAATAATAAAATAACTCGATGGAGACCCGTATTCCTCAAATCAGCAAGGTACGAAGCCCAACTAATATGTTTATGAAGCAGCCAGAATAGATGGCTATCTTGAGGAAGTTTCAGTATGTTTTTATCAAGACGACCATTTGTGATTCCACTATACGTCCACCCAATAATTTTACCGAGTCGATCAGACGTTGAAGCATATATATAAACCAGTGATTCAAACTCATACCATAAAATATTTGACATCTTATTCTCTTCGAAGATGGGAATGCCTGGTATTTTGCGGGCTTTATCTACCTGGATAATACTATCTCTTTTTATAACATCCCAGCAATGTTCTAAAGTTAAGTACTTGTATCTACATAATCTAAGAGAAGTTCCAAATTCGCAAAGTGCTAGAAACTCCTTTTTGGCAATTTTCTTAGTTCCACCTATTCTCTTATCAAACTTCTCTAACGGCATTGGTTCTTTATCCATTTCGTTTATTACTTCTAATAAATCCATAACGCATTACACACTCCTAATGTCGTCTAACGTGCCGACGGTTCCCGAAGTGTCTCGAAGGGACATTTGGGCATCAGCCGGGAACCGGCTGATAGGCGACGTGCGAGCTTTGCGAGCACAAGCCGTGCCCCTTCGGGAGGCGGCGGCACGATAAGGGGACGAGCGAGCAAAGCGAGCGATGTCCGCTTATCGTTTTGATATTCCTGACACCGAGACCCTTAGAGCGACGCCACTTAGGGTCGCAGGTGTGGTGCAGCCGCGCTCCAGAGCATTTCCCTCAGCGCACTTGCAGGAATATACGTGTTATTCGCTGTTTAAAATATATTCTTGTATTTCCTACTTACATGTGCGATTACTTCTTTTTTTTCAAGATTAGTCAGGAGAGCCTCAATTTCTTGAATTGTTCTCTGACAATTATGATTATATCTAAATGGACACTCAATATCATTTTGTATACATTTCCTCTCATAGTAATTAAAATCGTTGTTATCCTTTTTCTCTTTCATAAGAATATCGAGCATTAGACATCTTTCTTTATCCTCTATACTCTGTAAAGTCTGAGTCGAGAAACCAGCAACACCTAATGCTAGTGATGCAATACCCCTTGAAAAGGATAGATCAAGCAGAAATGCTAAAACCACAATAGTAGTTTTCTTAATGTTGATATTGTACTTTGTACCTGGAATCATAAAACTCATTACTCCAGCACGCATTGGGGGATAAGTTATTTCTTCTTTAAAATATTCACCTTCCGATAATACCTCATTATTGTTTTTAATAAAGTCAAATATCTTTCTTACCAATACTCCTTGGTTTGTAATATCATTTAGTTGTTTCATGACTTCATGAAATTCTCCATTTTCTACTCTCAGGTTATCCAACTTTTCATTCTCCTCTCTTACTTAATACCCCGAAAAATATTTAATAGCGCATAATGTGGCGCGGGATTTACGACGTTCACGAGCCCTAGTGCGACTGCACTTGGCGAGTGAATGTACGTAAAGGACGCTGTTAGGCGATGTGGCACTTCGCCACCGCCTAACAGCGGGCGTAAAGCCTGCGCCACATTAGAGCGACTGGAGCGAAGCGACATGTCGCTCTAACGGTTGGCATCTCTGACGTCTGCCAGGCTTAGATAACTCTTATCTTAGCCTGGCGGATGTGGGCAGGATGACCTCCTGAACCTTCCCTTGAACTTACTCCCTGCCGTGCCCCGAAGCAGAGATGCATTGTTACATGACGTAGGCTGCCCCACGAAGCAAGAGTACCACGGATGTGCGACCTCAAAAATGGCTTCATCCTTACATAGTATGTAAATAATGTGTGCTTATATTTCTCAATCCATTAAACGCCTAATTTATGTTAGTAATTTATACCTTCAGCGTCCATCCCTAGCAATCAGCCGCAAACGGCACACACTTAAACAAAAACCTTACGGCAGAAATATTACTTGCCTCTAGAAACCCACACCAAACCTTGTAGAAAGTTTACACCCAAAACGCCCATCTTACATCAAATCTGTCAATGAACCTAACAACACAAGAGCTATAGTCAGTCGCTTGCATCGGTGAAATTATTGTACTACCCTCTTTTATAATCCTGTAAGTATTCTTCAAATCCTCTTCACTCCCAAACCTGACAGATAATTGATACCCTCCTGACTTAGAGACACCATCGTTATCCCCAAAATCATTTAACATGAGCAGTTGACCATGGATGGTTATTTCTGCATGTACGACAAGATTCTCTTGATCCGGCTTTAAAATAAGCGTCTCAATGGTTGCACTAAACGCTTTTACATAAAGATCAATTGCATCCTTACATTGTCCGTTAAAATAAATATGTGTGACTAACAAGTTATCCCCCCTGACAGAATTAGTTGATTTTTTAATTATTTAATTAATTCAAACCTTTCTTTGTCACTACTGGCTATGTTGAAAGCCAATGAAACTATTGAGTATTTTGACATAGTGATCCTCCAAAAAATGAAACCGTTATATTACTTGTATTTAAATTGATTTCTATGGTTATGTTTATTTAATGTGTGCCTCATGTTCTAGTAAATATTCATGTTCTTCTTTGATAAGTTTCTTGATTTCATCCATATCATCAATAGTAACATCCGGTATTTCAAGTGCATATGCGCCACAATGCGACTTGCGCTTGCCGTCTGGAAATGTGTATGTATAAACATGTGTATCGGGCTCACCTGCGCAATAATTACAGTTACTGCTTATACAACCAGGGACTTTGCTCGGATACTTGATAATCGCCGCGCTGACAATGTCGGCGAACCTTTGTGAATATCCATTGCAAGCCGAAAATCTTAACGCGAATAAAGGGGAAATTTCTTTGTTTTTCTTTATGCTCATTTTTGCGATTTGTTTATTATGTAAGTCATGTTTAAAGGATATGTTTGATTTGTCTTTTTGTGGATTATAACCGAGTTCAGATAAGCAGTTTATAATTTCATGGTATAACGGTCTAATTTCATCTCCAACCGCTAATAAGTATGAATTTATCAAATCCTCCTGTTTTTTTGTTTTCATCATTATATCCTCCTTCAAATATAAATTATCGGTACTACATAATATTGAACTGATGCGTAATACTCGAACCTCCAAAGCCCTTCTTTCACAATCGTCGCAAGGATGCGACGCTTTTGCAGCCTATGTTATGTAACTACCTCATCCACGACATATGTCGTCTATCACTCCAGAATAGCTATATTACCGAATGTCGCTAATACTGTCAATATGGAATGTTTTACGATGCATGTCGCTAACCCTTCCTATGGGTTACAAAAGAGTGACTTAGACTATGAATTGATACTTTTTCAAATGATATCAGCAAATGTCCTGTCCGCCCTTTTCCCGGCTTTATTAACATGCGTGCACTTCCGGTCTCTATGTTATATTTGTATATTATCACACTAATTTGGTATTTTCTACATATTATCTCATACTGTTTAAGCTTTCTCTTAGATGAAAACAGTTACAATCACCAAAAACGAACACAATATAAAGTAATAAAAAGTAAAGTTATGCCCAGAGCAGCAATAATTATAAGATTTGTTACCGAAATATCATTTGCTTCAGCAGTTCTTCGCTTCTCAAAAATAAAATTCACGAGGAATGGCATAATGAAAATCAAGCCGTAGGCTGCCAAAGTTGTTGGATGATATAATTGGTCTGGAATACCTCTCCAGACTGCAAAGAAAAAGTAATCGGATATAACACTGACAACCAAAAAAGCAATAGCCATTAACCAGTTTTTATTTTTCCTACACTTTTTAGATACAAACTTCAAACAATATAACGATGCGTACCCCCATAAAAATGGCACTAAAATTATCATTATTGTAATCCCTAACCACATGTTTATTACCCAGGGAATCCATAGTACCGCATTTCCAAACCAATAAGCAGTAAAACCAACCAATAAAAATAATAATAATAATAACAACTTTTCCTTTACTGTATTTGAACCGGTTTCTTTTGACATCAATTACACCTCTTTTTTGCCAGGGTTTTCAAGATACCTGAATCGCCTCTATCCAGTCGGATATAGGCTTACATTAACTGAACCGAGCCTTATAGCCTATCACCTTGGCGGCAATTAACGTCCGTTAAAGGGTTGTGCTACGGTACAGGACGCGCAGCGTCTTTCTTGTATTTGGTTTTCTTGGGATCCTGTTTTATATTAGGATAATTATACCAAATATACTGCAATTTTGATATGAATATTGACAGGTATCGCAAAAATGTTTTATGTTACTGATGGCCATCATAGATTGGTGTTTTCTATATACGGAATATATGGGGTGTTCCCTATTTCCCGTGTCTCCTTCATCGTATCTGTAGATTGCATCTAACCTTCCGTATACAGAACAAAGGCGGCTTCGCCGCATTTGAAGCCCATGCGCCTTTTTCGTGTGTGCGAGAAAAATCTGGCGCGGGCACTTAAATTGAGGGTTTTTATCGTATAGGAAAGTATAACTTTCCTATACGATAAAAAAAATGGTGTATCGCAAGCTGCTTATTCAGTATTTGCGATACACCCCTAAGGTTAGTTCCCAGGGTTCCCAAACCAATAGATAAATGAGTTCTTAAGGTTGTTTACAAAGGAGGATTTGTTTACGTCCATATCAGATACAAGGTCGTATCTCCCAACCTCCGCATCATTAATGTATACTACGAGTTCCCCAATCTTTTCTCCTTTTGTTATCGGCGCATTCAAAACATCAGGCAGTTCTGCAATTTTCTTTATGTTTTTCTCTTCTCCCTTATTTAATAATATCGATATATCTCTGTCCGCAACTGCGTTTACTTTAAGATGATTGCCTTTTGATACTCTTACTTCTTGTATTTTGCCGTCCTTCTTAATTACCAAAACACTGTTGAAATTCGCAAAACCGTAGTCTATAAGCTTTCTTGCTTCCTTATTCCTTATTTCCACCTTTGGAGATCCCATTACCACACTGATAAGCCTCAAATTATTTCTTTTTGCAGTCACAGAAATGCAATAACCGGCATCTTCTGTCCAGCCGGTTTTAATGCCGTCTACGTCATTGTAGAACCTTAACATCTTATTCTTATTAACCAGTTCTCTCAACACGTTGTTTTTCTTGCCTACATAAACCTTTATCATATATTTTGAAATGAAATCAAATATCTTTTCATGCTTCAGAAGCTCTCTTGATATTAACGCCATATCATAGGCAGAGGTAACATGCCCCGGCGCGGGGAGCCCGTTTGTATTTACAAAGCTGCTGTCGTAGGCACCCAACTCTTTGGCTCTTTTATTCATGAGCTTCACAAATTCCTCTTCGCTTCCGGATATATACTCAGCGACAGCTATGCAAGCGTCATTTGCCGATTCAACGGCTATGCCGTACAACAGTTCTTTTATTGTCCGGATTTCTCCGGCTTCAAGAAGCAGCATTGTGCCCTTGTTATTTTTGCTGGAGGCCAGATCACTGATTATCACCTTGTCTTCATAAGCTATCTTTCCGCTATCCAACGCCTCCATCACCAGAAGCATTGTCATTACTTTTGTAACACTGGCAGGAGCAAGCTTCTCATGGGAATTCTGCTCATATATTAATTTACCGGTACCAAAGTCCATTAGTGCCGCCGACTTGCAGTTCAGATTCATATCTTCTTCTGAGTAAACAGGAACTATTATACCAAAGCCAATTGTTAAAATAACCAGAAAGCATATTAACTTTCCAGGCAATCTACTTATCTTTATTCGATTATACATAACAAACCTCCTATAAGCTTGATTTACTTTTATGTTGCCCTATAGGAGTTTTCGTTATACAATTCGCGATCCGGTCATTGTATTATTCTGTAAACATACCTGTCTATTTTCTTTTGAATATTACCTATGTTGTATGCGCATTGTGCAATTTGTTCTGCCTCGGCTGTATCTCCCAAATTCGTATGAAGTATGCAAAGGGTTTCACCGATTGCTGTTCTATCCCCAACTTTCTTTTTCAGACTTATGCCTGCGGAAAAATCTATCTTGTCCTCCTTGGTTTTTCTGCCTGCGCCGAGCAGCATTGCTGAAATTCCTATATTTTCTGCATTTATTGAGGTGATAAATCCTTCGTATTCTGATTTTACCTCAATATGGTACTTAGCTCTGGGGAGCCTATCAGTATTATCAACTATTTCAGGATCTCCACCCTGAATTTTAATCAGATGCTTCAGCTTATCAATTGCCTTCCCTGATTCAATAATTTCCCGCAATGCACTATATGCCTCTTCAAATTCTTCGTATGCGCCTCCCAATATAGCCATATAAGCAGCAATTGTCAAAGCTACTTCGGTTTCATCCTCTGAGCCTTTACCTTTCAATACGTCTATTGCTTCAATGATTTCATTTGAATTGCCTACTTCGTGTCCCAGAGGCTGGTTCATGTCTGTTACTATCGCCACCGTTCTTCTTTTTAATGACTTGCCTATTTCAACCATAGTCTCGGCAAGCTCTACTGCTTCCTCCACTGATTTCATAAATGCACCGGAGCCGACTTTTACGTCAAGTACAATACAGTCTGCTCCCGATGCAATTTTTTTGCTCATAACTGAGCTTGCAATTAATGGAATACTGTCAATAGTAGCCGTCACATCCCTTAAGGCATACAGCTTCTTATCAGCAGGCACCAGATTTCCTGATTGGCCGGAAATAGCCATTTTATATTTATTTACATTATTAATGAATTCATCTTTTGTATACTCCGTTTTAAAACCGTCAATGGCCTCAAGTTTATCAATAGTTCCTCCCGTATGCCCCAGGCCTCTGCCGCTCATTTTTGCAACAGGTATGCCTAAAGAAGCAACGAGAGGGACAACAATCAGGCTGATCTTATCCCCTACGCCTCCCGTTGAATGCTTATCTACCTTTATTCCATTTATCTCTGAAAGATCAACTGCATCTCCCGAATTTACCATCGCTATTGTAAGTTCTGCAGTCTCCTTTTTATTCATTCCCTTGAAGTAAATGGACATCAAAAGGGCGGCTGCCTGATAGTCGGGTATTGAACCCTCGGTATATCCTTTGACGAAGTACTGAATCTCTTCTTTTGTAAGTTCTTCACCATTTCTTTTTTTTATGATTATATCATACATCCTCATTTAAGATGCACCTCTTTAACCATGATTTTCTTTCTGAAGGATGTGCCTGCAATTTCTATCGGAAGATTTAAAAGGTCGAGGACGGTTGCTCCTATATCAGAAAGGCCTTTTCTAATACCAATGTCCGCACCCATTTTTATATGTTTTCCATATACTATCACAGGTACATATTCTCTTGAATGATCTGTGCTGTCGGTAGTCGGGTCACAGCCGTGATCTGCCGTAATAATCAAAACATCAGAGTCCTTCATGGCTGAAATAATCTCCGGCAGTCTGGAATCAAATTCCATAAGAGCTTGTGCATACCCCCTCACATCATTTCTGTGGCCGTACAGCATGTCAAAGTCCACTAAATTAGTGAAAATCAATCCTTTTCTATCAGTTTGTATGTATTTGACGGTTTCATCGATGCCTTCCATATTGTTCTTCGTATGTACCGATTCGGTGATACCTACCCCGGAAAATATATCTTCTATCTTGCCTACTGCAACAACATCCAGTCCGTTCTCTGATATAACCTCAAGCATCGTCTTTTTTATCGGCTTCAGAGAATAGTCTTTTCTGTTAGGGGTGCGCTTATAGTTCCCTGATACCCCAATGAAAGGTCTTGCAATAACCCTGCCCACAGCATATTCACCCTTTAGCAGTTTTCTAACTTTTTCACATATTTCATAAAGCTTTTCTATCGATATTACTTCCTCATGTGCTGCAATTTGAAATACACTGTCTGCTGAAGTATATACTATAGGGTAGCCTGTATCTACATGCTTATCCCCAAGTCTTGCTATTATCTCTGTGCCTGATGCTACTTCGTTTCCAATGGTTTTTTTCCCTATGGCCTTTTCAATGCTTTCAACCAGCTCATTAGGAAAACCATTTGGAAACGTTGGAAACGGCTGTTCTAATACTATTCCTGCTATTTCCCAATGACCGGTCGTCGTATCCTTGCCTGGTGATATTTCTTCAGCCCTGCCGTAACTTCCAATCGGATTCATTGACTTTTTTAAGCCTAAGGCCTCACTGATATTCCCAATGCCAAGAGCTTCCATGTTCTTTAATTTGAAATCCTTTGATTTTCTTGCTATATTCCCCAGCGTATTGCTTCCTGAATCTCCATATGTATCGGCATCTGGAAGCTCACCAACACCTACGCTGTCCAAGACTATAAGTATCACTCTGTCAATCATAAGTACCTCCTGTGTTTTGCTCTTTTGTATAGATAATTCGCCCTGCATTCAGTATAATAATGAGTCTTTTTTACGGCATGTACAGACTATAATATTGCCATAAATTTTAAAAGGGCTTTTTAAGCCCTTGGATGAGTCTTGCTATACACTTCTCTTATTTTGTTTTTATTAAGTCTGATATATACCTGGGTTGTAGAAATGTCTGAGTGCCCAAGCATTTCTTGTATTGATTGAATATCCGCGCCATTCTCTATAAGGTGAACCGCAAATGAGTGTCTAAGGGTATGAGGGGTAATGGTTTTATTAATATTTGCCTTTGCTGAATAGTATTTAATTATTTTCCAAAAGCCCTGGCGTGTCATTTTCTTCCCGTGGAAGTTCACAAAAAGCAATGTATTGCTGTCATTGGAGCAAAGCTTCTTTCTGAATTCATTAAGATATATCTTGATATATTTCACAGCAATATTCCCAAGAGGTATTGACCTGGACTTCGAGTCGCTGCTCCTGCAAATTATCAGTCCTGAAATAAGATCAACATCATTGATACTTAATGAAATCAGCTCCGAAACCCTTATACCTGTAGCGTAAAGCAGCTCCAACATTGCTTTATCCCTTGAACCTTTTGCATCTACAGGTACAGGTTGATCAAGAAGCAGTTCCACCTCTTTCTTTGTAAGCACAGAGGGCAGCTTTTTCTCTACTTTTGGAGATTCGAGGTTCACAGATGGATCTACATTCATATATCTTTCATTAAGCATAAACTGGTAAAAACACCTTATGGAGGCAAGGTTTCTGGAAATGGTTGACGTTGCCTTGCCGGTCTTCTGCAATGTAATTAAATATGTAATTACAATTGTTTTGGTAACCTTCTCCAAAGAAAGGGAATGTTCCCTTAAATAAACCTCGAATTGCCTTATATCTCTTTTATAAGATTCCAGTGTATTTGCCGATAACTCCTTATTATTAATGAGATAGTCCAGGAACAACTCTATGTAGTTCATAAGAATCATACCCCCTATATTACCTGCCTTAACTTTTTGCCTCATAAAATGATTTTGCGCTCATATAGATAAATCTCTATATTTGCAGCACACTGTTTTCTGTAAATATTGCAGGTTTGACCACTAGTATGATTAACTTATTCAACAAATATAATAAAAATCCTCCAATAAATGAAAATTTTACATAGAGCTTGTTGCTTTCAAACTCTCTGAACAATCTCACCTGTTCTTGATTCTACAGATTTTTATTTCTATGATATGTAAGGAACTATCGTTTTTACAATTGTAGACGTTATATAAGCTTCAACTATACTACCCGCAATTAGAAGAATGAAAAGAATAAGGTTTGAAAAGGCATAAGCAGTAAACAAGCCTGGATCAGCTCTGCTTTTTTTGATATATTTATTTTTAAAAATTTGTAAAGAATAATTCAACGCTATAACACTCATAACAATAAATATAGGTACATAGATGATATTCTGTGGCAATACAGAGCCTATTGACAAAAGAAATCCACCGCTTCTATAGTTTTCAGCAAGAAAAGCTATGGAAAATCCGATGCAAAACCCCCTGAAAACTGTAAGAGCAGGAATAAAGATTATGCCGAGATATACTAATCCTGAGGAGAATACTGCAAGTGCAAAATAAAGATTAAATTTAACTGACTGCTTTAAAATTTGTGCAGAGTTAAGCCCCCCTTTTGAAGCAATACTAAGAAAGCCTTCTAAATATATTCTTGCATCTGCCTTTGTTGTTTCACCAATATTATTGACAGCCAATGCGCCTATGGCTGTCCCAAATATAAACAATGCTGCTATTATTAAATAAACACAAATATTATAAGCAAGATGCTTTTTAATTGCGTCATTTAAGCTGCCTAACAAGAGATATACCTCCTCTCCGCTGCTGTTTAAATCAATCAACAAGGAAATGTTTTGCACAATTGAACTAAACATAAATAATTCTTAGCAAAACACTTATTATTTCCTTATGTTGATAATATGCATCAAGGAAGTATATTATGATATTGTATGATTATATGTTTCGCACCAAACATATGAGATTAAATAAATGAAGTGCGAGATATTTTCGCTGAATGAGCAAACATGACAGTTTTTGCGATGGGAGTTTGTCAGCTGATTTTCAGCTCAATCCTTAATTTATCTGCTATCATGGCTATAAATTCGCTATTTGTCGGTTTGCCTTTTATATTATGTATTGTATAGCCGAACAGGTTGTTGATTACATCTACCCTTCCTCTACCCCAGGCAACTTCAATTGCATGTCTGATGGCTCTTTCCACTCTGCTTGGTGTGGTATTGAATTTCCTTGATATTGAAGGGTATAGTTCCTTGGTTATTGCACTCAAAAGCTCCATATTATTAACAACCATTGTGATAGCCTCTCTTAAATATACATATCCCTTTATGTGGGCAGGAACACCAATCTCATGGATAATATTGGTTATTGCTGTTTCCAGTTCCCTCGGAGTTGTTGAAACGGGTATTGCAATGCTTGGAGACTGTATATAATTCTTTCTGTCAACTTCACCGGATATCATTCCAAAGCATTCTCTTATTCTCTTTGCGAAAACATCCATGTCAAAAGGCTTTACAACATAGTATTCTGCCCCAAGGTTCAGGGCTTTTTGCGTTATTTTATCCTGACCTACAGCCGAAAGCACAATTATCTTGGGGATCTTCTCCAATTGCATTTGATTCAGCTTCTCCAGAACTCCAAGGCCATCAAGATGGGGCATTATAATATCTAATATTACAACATCCGGGAATTTGCTTTCTATTATGTCTATAACCTCAAGGCCGTCTTTTGCTATGCCAACCACTTCAAAATCTGGCTGTGTAGCAAGATATTCACTTAGAATAACACAAAAATCTTTGTTGTCATCCGCAACCAAGATTCTGATTTTTTCTAAATTCATTGATATTCCTCCCATTTATTGTTATTTGCTGATATGTATTCGACAAAGTAATTTCATTTCCTGCCATTATCTACTAATTAATCGTTAAACAATTTCATACAAATTAGTGCAGCAAAATCATATAAATTTCTACAAAAATCGATTTAATCAGGATATTTGTCTTAAGGCGGAAGAAGCTGTTGCGCAATAGGAGAAGAATGCGACGCAACTATGAGTTTGTAGATACCCTGGAGCAACAGCCTTGTATATCGACTCGCACAGTGCAAATCTTTGGACAGAATCACAGCTTGATGCTTGAAAAATCCTAACGCACATAAACCCGACCTCGTGTCGGTATGTGCT
>JAKPKE010000072.1 GCA_029553855.1 Bacillota bacterium
ATCACAATCCGAAAATCTGGTGGCAATGACGGAGAGGTTACACCTGTTCCCATCCCGAACACAGAAGTTAAGCTCTCCGGTGTCGATGGTACTTGGACCGCAAGGTCCCGGGAGAGCAGAACGCCGCCGGGTCTTAAAAAAGTGATAAGAGAAATCTTATCACTTTTTCTTACCCGTTGGCAACGAAGCGTTGCTTCGTTGATATCGTTAAACAGATGTAGGCATTCTGCTGCAGCATGCTTACGGGTCGGTCAGCGCACAATGCCCTGAACGCCGTCAGCATCACGCCGCTCAATAAAAGAAGCTAAGTTGACAAAACTTTAATTGAAGCATAGTATTTGGGTAAGGCATCGTACAACACTTTGCTTTTTGCAGAGCAATGAAACTTGTTCTCACCTAACTAATGATATAGACTCCGGCAGATGGGAAGGTTTTGTATAAATATTATTCAACGGCCTGGGATGCGAAATCGGCTCAAATACACCTGAGTTATGAAAAATCTAAAAAGGAGAAAAAATATGAGAAGTGATCAAATGAAAAAAGGCATTACAAGAATTCCGCACAGATCCCTGTTTAAGGCACTTGGCCTGACGGATGAAGAAATTCGCCGGCCTATGATTGGTATCGTTAATTCGCAGAACGACATCATTCCGGGGCACTTGCACCTAGACGACATCGCGGAGGCTGTCAAGGCAGGTGTAAGGATGGCTGGCGGAACGCCCTTTCAATTTCCGGCAATAGGTGTATGTGATGGAATAGCAATGGGACATGAAGGGATGAAATACTCCCTCATAAGCAGGGAGCATATTGCCGACTCTGTAGAAATTATGGCAATGGCGCATCCTTTTGATGCTTTGGTGTTTATCCCCAACTGCGACAAAATAGTCCCCGGCATGATAATGGCAGCATTGAGGCTGAATATACCGAGTATTTTTGTAAGCGGCGGCCCTATGATGCCAGGCTATTTTAACGGCAAAAAGATGACAGTTACCGATGCATTTGAAGCAGTGGGTGCAGCAGGTGCGAACAAGATCAGCAAAAATGATGTAAGCGAGATAGAAAACTATTCCTGCCCAGGCTGCGGTTCATGTGCAGGCATGTTTACAGCCAATTCCATGAATTGCATGACTGAGATTATCGGCCTTGGATTGCCCGGAAACGGTACAGTACCTGCTGTTAATGCAGCTCGTATACGACTTGCCAAGGAAGCGGGCATGAAGATAATGGAGCTTTTGGAAAAGGGTATCTGTCCTCGTGATATAGTAACAAACGATTCACTTCATAACGCACTTACCGCAGATATGGCCTTGGGCTGTTCGACCAACACGGTGCTGCATCTGCCGGCTATAGCTCATGCTGCAGGATTAAAAATTAATTTGGAAGATATAAACAAGATAAGCAAGTCAACTCCTCATCTTGTGAAGCTGAGCCCTGCAGGCCCGGATTGTCTGTCTGATCTCTGGCAGGCCGGCGGCCTTCCCGCTCTTATGAAAGAACTGGATGAGTATGGCCTTGTCCATACCGACTGCATCACGGTAACAGGCAGGACTGTTGCCGAAAATATAAAAGATGTCTTTGTGAGGGATTCAGAAGTTATCAGAACCCGTGAAAATGCATACTCCCCTGATGGAGGGCTTGCAATACTTTGGGGCAATCTGGCACCGGAGGGTGCTGTTGTCAAGAAGGGTGCCGTTTTGCCTGAAATGATGGTGCACCGGGGCCCTGCCAGGGTGTTTAACAGTGAAGAGGAATGTATTGATGCAATTATGGGGGGCAGAATTGTCGCGGGAGATGTAATAGTGGTCCGCTATGAAGGTCCAAAGGGCGGGCCCGGCATGCGTGAGATGCTAGCGCCCACATCGGCTATTGCAGGCATGGGGCTTGACAACAGCGTCGCGCTGATAACTGACGGCCGGTTCTCGGGCGCATCCAGAGGCGCATCGATCGGGCATATTTCTCCGGAAGCTGCTGCAGGCGGCATAATCGGCATTATTGAAGAAGGCGACATGATCAGCATTGACATTCCCAACAATAAGCTGGAGCTTTTGGTAGACGAAAAAATCATATCTGAAAGAAAGGCCAGGTTCGTACCGGCAGAGAAGCCTGTCCCCGATGGATACCTTAAACGCTATCGCAAGATGGTGACATCTGCAAGTACCGGAGCAGTCTTCGCCGATTAGATAAAGAGAACGAAGCCAATAAAGCTTGCTTTTCTATACAATGGGGGCAAGGGGCGGAGCCCTCTGCCGCCCAAAGAGGGTGCTCAGGATGCATAACTAACGCCTCCGGGAACCATAGAGTTCCCTAACGAAAAAATGCGGTGTACTTCAGTAGCCGCATTTTTATTGTTATTTCAGGGTTCATTTGTTAATATTATTTTGAGGGATTGCACAATTTAATCGAGGCAATGCAAATAACAATAATTAATAAAGGAGTATAAATGATGACAGCTAAGAATCAAATTCTTTTATTTGTGTTCGCGATGCTTTACATAGCTTCCAAAATCATATGTCCGGAAGGGATACTGCTTCCCGTATACTCCGATAGTATGGCAGCTGACAGTGGCGGCGAGGAATACTACCTGGAACAGAGGAACCCTGATTGGGAGCTTATGAAAAGGAGAATAAAGGTAAAAGGTATATACATGACAGGCAATACCACAGGCAATGCTGCAAGATTCAACAAGCTGATAGATATGGTAAATACTACGGAAATAAATGCTGTAGTAATTGATGTAAAGGACGACGAAGGCATGATGACCTATGCAAGCGATCTTCCTGATGTAGAATTTACAGGGGCTAATGGCAGGGTGAGAATAAAGGATATAGATGCGGTAATGAAAATTCTGCGGGAAAACGATATATATGCAATAGCCAGAATAGTTACTTTTAAAGACAGAAGAGCCGGAGATAAATATGCTCACCTTTCGATTAAGAATAAAAGCGGAGGGATATGGAGGGATCGGAACGGAATGTCCTGGCTGAATCCATATAATAAGGATTCATGGGATTATATTGTTGATATAGCAGAAGAGGCTGCTATGAAGGGTTTTAATGAGATACAATTTGACTATGTCAGGTTCCCAACCGACGGAAATATTAAAATAATAGACTATGGCTCAAGTGCTGAAGGCAAGTCCAAGCCGGAAGCAATTGCAGAATTCCTTTCTTATGGCAGAGAAAGACTGAGCAAAAAGGGTATTGTGGTATCTGCAGATGTTTTTGGCCTTGTGACAACATCCGCAGATGATATGCATATTGGCCAGCACCTGGAATCAATAGCCGGAAGTGTTGATGTAATATGTCCAATGGTGTATCCGTCCCATTACGGACCGGGGAGTTATGGAGTAGCGGAGCCGGATTTTGAGCCATACAAGATAGTAAATAGAAGTATGACGGTCGCACAGGGCAGGATAAATGCAATGAAGGATACGGGCAGTAAGGCGATACTAAGGCCATGGCTCCAGGATTTTACAGCTTCATATTTGAAAAGGTATAAGAGATACGGCCCCGCGGAGGTAAGGGCCCAGATAGATGCAACATATAATTCGGGCACTGAGGAGTGGCTGCTGTGGAATGCGGGAAATGTATACACCTCGGGAGCATTAGAAAAGGAATAAATATTAAAGGCTTGTCGATAAAATCTGACAAGTTTTTTTTAATATGAATAGTATATTATTTTTCCATGTGATACAATATATAGTGCAAGCAAATGTGGTAACATACAAAATATGGCTTGGAGGTGTATTAACTGTGCTAACTAGCAATGCCATTAAGGTGCTGGAAAAACGTTACCTGGTCAAGGATGAAAACGGGAAAGTGATCGAGGCGCCCGAACAAATGTTCAGAAGAGTTGCGAGTACAATAGCGGCTGCAGACGGCTTATACGACAGCTCAGCTGATATTAATGCAATTGAGGAGAAATTCTATAAGCTGATGAGCAACCTTGAATTCATACCCAATTCTCCGACCCTGATGAATGCAGGGAGGGAGCTTGGACAGTTATCTGCATGTTTTGTACTTCCGGTTGAGGATTCCATGGAGGGTATTTTTGATGCGGTCAAAAATGCCGCAATGATACATAAAAGCGGCGGCGGAACAGGCTTCAGCTTTAGCCGCCTAAGAAGCAAAGGATCTACCGTAATGACTACCGGCGGGGTGGCGTCAGGGCCCATAAGTTTTATGAAGGTGTTTAATTCTGCGACCGAAGCGGTAAAGCAGGGCGGAACCCGAAGAGGCGCCAATATGGGCATTTTGCGTGTGGATCATCCGGACATACTTGAATTTATTCAGTGTAAAAAAGACAATAGTGATTTGACTAATTTCAATATCAGCATTGGTATAACCGAGAAGTTCATGGAGGCTGTAGAAAAGGGTTCGGATTATGAGCTTATCGATCCTAAATCCAAGACAGTAGAAGGCAGGCTTAACGCAAAAGAAGTCTATGACCTTATAGTGGATATGGCCTGGAATAATGGTGAGCCGGGTATAATATTTCTGGATAGGATGAATAGAGATAATGTGGTTCCAAAGCTTGGAGAAATTGAGAGCACTAACCCGTGTGGCGAGCAGCCGCTGCTCCCCTATGAATCCTGCAATCTGGGCTCCATCAATCTTATGAGCTGCATAAAGAAAAGTAAATCCAAATCGGTAATAGATTATGGCAAGTTAGGCAGCATTGTAGATGATTCAGTGCACTTCCTTGATAATGTTATAGATGTTAACAAATATCCGATGCCTATAGTTGATGAAATGACAAAGGGAACCAGAAAAATCGGACTTGGCGTCATGGGCTTTGCCGATATGCTGATAGAGCTTGATATTCCTTATAATTCTGAGGAAGCCGTCAATACAGCGGAAAGCATTATGAAATTTATAAGTGAAAGGTCGAAGGAAGCCTCAATTAAGCTTGCTGCCGGGAGGGGAACCTTTAAACGCTACGATGAAAGCGTATTTAAAGAAAAGGGTATTCCAATAAGAAACGCCACAACAACAACCATAGCACCAACCGGCACCATATCGATAATAGCCGGAGTTTCCAGCGGAATAGAACCATTATTTGCGCTTTCATATGTAAGAAATGTATTGGACAACGATGAACTGCCGGAGGTAAACCCGCTGTTTGAAAGAGTTGCCAAAGAGAGAGGCTTCTATAACACCGAATTGATGAAAGAGATAGCAGTTCACGGTACAATTCAGGATATTAAAAGCATACCGGAAGATATAAGAAGAGTATTTGTGACTTCTCATGATATTAGTCCGGAGTGGCATATCAGGATACAGTCCGCTTTCCAGAAGTATACGGACAATGCAGTATCCAAGACGGTTAATTTTTCTAATTCAGCTACCAGGGACGATGTAAGCAAGGTTTATATGATGGCCTATAAAATGGGCTGCAAGGGTGTTACAATTTACAGGGACGGAAGCCGTGAATCCCAGGTATTGAACATCGGCTCGGTAAATAAGGGGGGCAAGGAAGAAGCGGCAGCGGTTCAGACAGGGGGAACTCTTATCCCGAGAACCAGACCGGAAGTGACAACGGGAATAACTGAGAAGGTCAGGATAGGCTGCGGTAATTTATATATCACAGTAAATTCAGATGAAAACGGTATTTGCGAGGTATTTACAAATCTGGGAAGAGCAGGAGGCTGTCCTTCGCAATCGGAGGCAACCAGCCGTCTTATATCCATAGCCTTAAGGGCCGGGATGGATATAAATGAAATAATTGAGCAGCTTAGAGGTATAAGATGCCATTCAACATTAAGGCAAAAGGGACTTAAGGTACTATCCTGCCCTGATGCAATCGGCAGGGCACTGGAAAGATATATGAATTCCAAGACAGAAAAAGAAGATATTGAGACTATGGATGAGCCTGTAACAGAAATTGAGGAGGGAAGCAACTGCATCGGCAACTGTTCACTTTGTACAACACCCTGCCATGCTGCTACTATTGAGGATAACAAAGCATCATACAATGCTTTCCAGCAGCCAAACAGCAATACAAAAGCCTGCCCGGAATGCGGAAGCCCTGTGCAGCATGAAGGAGGCTGTTTGATCTGTCGGAACTGCGGATATTCAAAGTGCAATTAACCGGTATATAATTTGGGAAAGTGCATAAAATAATAGATTTGCTAAGGATAGGTATTAAACATTGCCTATCCTTTATTTTATAAAAGTATTATATAGAAAGAAAAAAGAACCGTCCCCATTGCTTTCCCACTGCTTTTATATATCATGTAGAAAATTGTTGATAATTTTAATATAATATAAATAAGTTCAGTTTTGAGGGAGAGTAATATGAAGAAATTTAACCAACATGTGATACTACTACTGTTTAGAGTTTCTAGTATATTTACGATTCTATTCATAATGTTTTTTTTGATTTGCCCACAGATTTCATATGGGGACTCAAAGAATTACTTGGAAAAGAAAGTCGTAAAAGTTGGATATTATTTATATGAAGGATATCAAGAAATTGATAA
>JAKPKE010000079.1 GCA_029553855.1 Bacillota bacterium
TCGAGGCACGAAAATTTTGGCCAAGGAAGATGCCATAGCAGAGGCAAAGCGCAACTACGGTTATTTCGCTCTGATGAGTAATGAAATCAAGGACCCGGTGGAGGCGCTTTCGATCTACAGGAACAAGGATCTGGTGGAAAAGGCCTTTGAGAATCTGAAGGACCGGCTGAATCTGCGAAGGCTGGCCGTTTCATCGGAGCAAAGCTTGGACGGCAAGCTTTTCGTTCAGTTCATAGCCCTCATCTATTTGTCCTATATCACAAGGAAAATGCAGATAAACAACCTTTTTAAGGATTACACCTTGCAAGAAGTTCTTGATGATCTCGACATGATCGAATGTTTTGAAGTCCCCGGCCAGAAACTTCAGGTCGGCGAAGTAACCAAACACCAGGCAGATCTCTTTCACAAACTGGGGGTTACTCCACCAGCCTCGTTACAATAAAACGGGAATTAAGGATACAAGCTCATGCTTCTGTTTCTTCAAACATTAAACCCTAACTCCTCCAAAAATACGTAATAGGTCAACAAATAATTCAATTATATCTTGACATTAAAGCCAAGATTCATTAAAATAGTATTACGTATATATGTAATACTATATGGAACATCCAGACTGGGTATTAAAACACAAAAGGAAGGGAACCGAACTCAGGTTTATCAGAGGCACTTACTATCTCTACGAGGTAAAAAGCAGATGGAATCCGGAGAAGAAAAGGGCACAGAAGATAACAGGCAGGCTTTTGGGCAAGATAACCCCTAATGGCTTCATACCGTCACCAAAATATGAATTATCTCATAAGCCGCTACACCCGTTGACCGTTAAGGAATACGGCGCAACATATCTCATTTTCAGTGTAATAGATGACGTAATAAAGAAACTTGCAGATATCTTTCCCTCCTGCTTCAAGGAATTAATCACAGCAGCCTCCATGAAGGTATTGCACCACTGCCCAGCAAAAAACATGGACTTTTTCTTCAGATGCAGCTATCTGTCCGAACGTTATCCCGATGTGTCGCTGAGCGAGAAAAGGATATCATCCCTGTTCAGGGAGATAGGCAGTATGCGTGACAGTATAACCTCGTTTTTCAGAAGTCTTATCAATAAAAGGGAGAATGATTATGTACTCATGGATGCAACCCATCTTTTTTCAAAATCCCAGAGTATTGATATTGCACGGACAGGATATAACAGCAAACACGATTTTGAACCCCAGGTGAACCTTCTTTTCATCTACTCGGTTTCCCTTACCCTTCCCGTATATTACAGGATAGTTCCGGGCAACTTAAGGGAGGTAAAGGCGTTTACCTTGACCCTTAAAGAGAGCGGGATAAAAGATGCAGTACTGATAGCAGACAAGGGTTTTTACTCTGAGGCCAACATAAAGCGGTTAGAGGAAGAAGGACTTACGTTCATAATCCCCCTCAGAAGGAGAAGCGCCCTTATAAACTACTCGCCATTGGAAAAAACAGACAAAAAGGGTATGGATGGATACTTCAAATACAGCGGCAGATACATCTGGTATTATTCATATCCCTTAGAAGGCGGCAGGTTTGTCCACTGTTTTCTTGACGAGCGCTTAAGGATAGAGGAACAGAGGGATTATCTGTCAAGGATAGAAACTCATCCGGAGACCCACAGCATAGAGGGTTTTTACGAAAGGCAGCACCGATTCGGGACGCTTGCTGTCCTGACCAATCTTCGTGCATCGCAGGAAGACATTTACATACACTACAAGAGTCGTAATAGCATAGAGGTCATGATCGATGCAATGAAGAACGTGCTTGATGCCGACAGTTCATACATGAGGAACAATATGTCTCTTGAGGGGTGGATGTTCATAACATACATATCGCTTATTTGCTATTATCGCATATACAGGCTGCTTGCAGAGAAAAACCTCCTGTCGAAATACTCACCGCTTGATATATTGAAGTATATGTCGGAGATAAAAAAAGTGAAGATAAACGGTGTATGGTATACGTCAGAAATAACAACCAAGACTCAGAAGGTAATTGAGAAGCTGGGGTTACATATTACGTAAAATAGGCGGAGTTAGGGATTAACATTATAAGTCTAAACACGTAGGTAGTGCCTTGCCATTTTGATCCGTTCGTGCCCCAACTCCCTCGTTATAATCTTTTCGATTTCTACATCTGTCAAAACTTGTTGCTCAAGTTTTTTTTCGAGGTTCTGCGCATAGTTTGCCCTTAGGCCGTGGGCACCGTTGTATTCATCTTGCATGGACCTGCATGCCTGCCTTACCTTATTGTGGTAAGTGCTGCCCCTCATTTGGAAATATTTCTTCCAATTTACACCTTTAGAATGAACTTTCAATTCGTCCTGTAGCGATCCGAGTTCCCGAAGATCATCAAGCCGGTGTGAAAAATCAAGCGTCCTTACCTTTCCGCCCTTGCCTTTTATTATTACATCTGTGCCTGAAATACTAACATTTGACCTGACCTCGTGGATCCTGGCGCCAGTAATATATTGTATCCTTGCAACAATTGAGGATAAGGGGGAGCTTGCTTCGATCTTATTTAACAGCCCTGTCGGGTTATCAAAAGATTTAATGCTATTTCCACATTTTGAAGCCGTGCATTTGATGTCTTGGAAGCATTCGCTTAGTCTGTCTTTTAGATCGTGTCTGTTGACAGCATTGAAGAACTTCTCAAGCGAACACATATTTATTTTTATTGTTGATTTACTGCACTTGGCGGATTTTAGCGCCAGAAACTCATAAACAATTTCGAAGGTCAACTTGTCGAGCCTCCTAACATTTTTATTTTTGGCAAAATTTATGAACTCCTTGACAACCCCCAGATAACGAGCAAAAGTTGACCAACTATGGATAAACGGCGATTCGCAACCCATTTCCTTCTTTACGCTTCTTTTGCTCAGTTTTATTCCTAATTTGGAGATATTGGCAAAATAAACCAATGAATATGAAAGTCCGGATTTAGGATGTATGCCACTGATTTGTGACAATCTCGATAATATTTCTTCTCTTACGTCTTGCATTTTTTCCTCCGTTTCATTATTCTTAGGATCAGGGCGCACCTGTCCCCCTGCAAATGTTCAGGCGTGGTGCAAAGCGTTATGTCGGCAACGCTATCCGCTTCATTTTGACACGATGCGCGAAGCCTCATCAGTGCGTGGTCTGAAGTAACCACCCCCTTTTTTTTGTTGCCTTGTCTGCCGCCCATCGGCCTTTGGCCGTTTCAATAGGCAGAACTTTTATAAAAAATACCGCCCGGGCTGAGGCGATAAGGTTCCACGATAAATTGATATCTCCGGTAATTAACGGTATGGTTTGTGCCTGTCGGGCAACGCCCGACATAATTCCATCTTGTTTGAAGGGGATAAAAACAAGAGACTGAAAACTAAATTTGATTCAGCAATGTATGCCTAAATAAAATACTAACTATTATTATTATCGCACAATCTTTGAAAAAATCAAGCTGAAAATTAAATTTATTTAAATTTAATTTCAGTAATATAAATGAGTTATCACTACTGTCCGATTAAATCTCAAATAATGTTGGCTGATTATAAGTCATAGTAGTATTTTTCTCCATATTTTTATAATTGAAATCCGTAAGTAGTTGAATAAGAGGTGTTTTCTCAAAAAGGGTCACACTTAAAATCTG
>JAKPKE010000093.1 GCA_029553855.1 Bacillota bacterium
GTCAATTTTTACGAATATCCTATTTTCGTAATAGTTACCTTCGATAAATGTCAGTGAGTTTATAAGGTCAAACTTTGACCGCCCCATTACCTCAAGCCGCTTGTCCCATATCTTATCAATCTTTTCGGCTGCCTGTTGGTAAACCTCCTCTGGTGTATTACCCCAATAGATTTCCGTTACGTCGTTACCGTATTTATAAAAATAGCGCTTATGCCCATCACGCTCCCTTATTGTCCTCCCCGTATCTGGGTTTATCCACCAAGACAGCATCTTGTATAGCCAATGGCTTTCCCCAACTGGGTTGCATGATGCAATAAACTTATTTGGTATTCCGTATGAGTTACGATTTGCCGCAAGAAGCGTAAAAAACGTCTCAGATGTAACCTGTGGCAACTCGTCAATTATTATGGCTGGTATCTCGACACCCCTAAATCGTCTGTCTATCTGCTCCTCGTCATGAAGATGCTCGAATTTTGCAGAAGCACCACTTGGGAATGTCCACATCATGCTTGATTCCGTTATCCTTGCTATCTGTGAGTAAATTTTCTTTGAACTCTTGAATGTCCCCCTACGCAAGTCCTCTTCTTCTTTACGAAATGCATGTATGGTGTAGTTTGGGTTCTCTATATACCTCATTGCAGCCAACAGCATCCCTATCGTCTTTCCACCGCCACGTCTTCCACCGATTATTAATATCCCGGCATCAGAAGCGCAAACACGTTCCTGAAATCCATCCTGCGGGCATACATTATAGAGTATTTCTCCTTCTCGCAGCCTCTCATTCTCTTCCCTGACCCTCGCCACGTACTCACGAGAGTACACCCTCATTCCATGAGCCGCAAATACGGGGTCATATATCTGTTCTGTTTTACTCATAAGCGCTACAAATATACAAAATTAAAATAAAATGTTTATATTATAGCCTAATTATCAATAATGTAGCAGTTATACACTCTGATTATCAATGTTTAAGGCAAATATAATATAACAAAGTTGTTACATTATAAAAATTATTACTATATTTGTGCGGCTAAACAATAAATTATTTTTTATGAAAACCAAAATCTACGAAAAGCTAAAAACCGAATATTCCCCTTTGGGGTTTAGCGACACGGCCTTTAACGAACTTGCGGACAAACTTGCCGCATCGGGAACGGTAAAAGATGACAAC
>JAKPKE010000106.1 GCA_029553855.1 Bacillota bacterium
AGTGTCAAATCCTTTGGAGTGCCTTATTTTACCCCTGTTGCTCCCAAAACAAAAGCAAACCCTGACGTGATTTCTTCACTTACATCATATAAACAAAAAATGAGGCCGGATTTTGTGAACCCTATGAATAAGTATAAAGCCGGAAAAGTCACAGAAGAGTGGCTTAGGGGAAAGGATGGGGATAAAAATGATAAGTGAAGGTAAATTCGGGCCTCAGGAGGCAATTTGTCTTACGACAACAGCAATTGCAGCAAAAGTATTTTACACAAGCCCTGCAATTTTATCAGGCCTCGTAGGTACGGCAGGGTGGTATATGACTATGATATCTGCGTCTGTCGCCGCTATAGGGTTTGCTTTTACATGCCTTCTCCTAAAAAGATTTCCGGGTAAAGGCATTATAGAAATATTCGAAATTACTATGGGACGACTATTCGGATTTATATTCCCGTTTCTGCTTGCCATGCTTATGATATCCATAGCAGCCATAAGAACAAGAGAATTTGCAGATGTACTGAAGGTATATATACTGCCATTTACTCCTACGTCATTTATTTTAATACTATTTATCGGAACAGTGGTAATTCTTAGTATCCTTGGTCTTGAAACAATAGCCAGACTTTCAAAGCTTACTGCCTATGTAATGGCTGTGGGGTTCTTCGTCGTAATTGCACTTGGCTGGCAAAACTATAGTCTTCATCGCTTATTTCCAATACTCGGGTATGGAATAGGAAGCACAGTATCCCATGGAATTATAAGAAATTCGGTATATGGTGAGGTAATTTCTCTTGCAATATTCGCGCCTTCCCTTCAGGGAATAAGCCATATAAAAAAGGCAGGTTACACAAGTCTTGTGCTATCGGGATTTTTTATATCCATTGCGCTTCTAGCATTCATTCTGACTTTTCCCTATTATGCAGCAATGGAAATAACCTCTCCAATGTATGAAATGGCAACATTGATTGATTACGGAAGATTTTTGCAGAGGGTTGATCCTATCTTTCTCTTTATAATGGTCATTAGTTCACTTATATCGGTT